>JANOFW010000209.1:0-5769 GCA_031413835.1 Planctomycetia bacterium | reverse complement strand
AAACGGCTTTCCCCCCGGAAGGTTCTTGCGCTGTCCACCGCGTGCCGCAAGCAGCCTTTGGAGCCGCTCTTCGACGTAGCGGTCGATCGCCCTGAACTTCACGGAGGCGTTCCCCGTCTGGAAGTAGTTGCCCCATCCGCGCAGCACCGGGTTGAGATCCCCGATCACCTCGCAGATGTCCTTCATCCCGCTTCGTCGTCGACGGTTGGTGAGGTCCCGGATCTTGGTTCGGACGTTCTTCATCGCCTTGGGTGACGGCCAACGGAACAGGTACTCCCGCCCTTTGAAGTGCGAGCGCACGATCCGCAGGTAGCAGCCCAGAAACACGAAGCCGTCCTTCCCCACACCCAGGTCCACCAACCGCGTCTTCTCCGGATGGAGCGTCAGCCGCAGGCGCCCGAGGATGATGTGGAGCCGTCGCAATGCTTCCTCGGCATCCGCCCGCGTGCGGCACAACACGACAAAGTCGTCGGCGTACCGGATCAGGCGACCCAGGTGCGAACACTGCCGCTCCCACACTCCGTCGAGCATGTCGAGGTACACATTGGCGAGCAGTGGCGAGATCACCCCGCCCTGGGGTGTCCCCAGGTCCGAGGCCCGCACCTCACCCGCCTCCAGCACCCCGGCCCGCAACCACTGCCGCAGCAGCTTGAGAACCCGCTTGTCCGAGATCCGTCGCTCCACCCGCTCCATCAGCAGCCCCTGGTCGATCGAATCGAAGTAGGCCTTGATGTCGGCGTCCACGACGTATCGGTGGCCGCGCCCGCCCGTGAGACGGATCGCTTCCAGAGCATCGGTGGCGCTTCGCCTCGGACGGAACCCGTAGGAACCGTCCCGAAACCCGGCCTCGAAGATCGGCTCGAGCACGATCTTCGCCGCCATCTGCACCACACGGTCGCTCACCGTCGGAATCCCCAACGGCCGCTGCTTCCCATCCGGCTTCGGAATGTACCGCCGCCGCACCGGCTGCGGTCGGTACCGACCCGTCTCAAGGCGCTCTTGGATTCCCTCGAGGAACTCCGTCACGCCCCGCCGCTCGATCGCCGTCAGGGTCTCCCCGTCGACGCCAGCGGCTCCCTTGTTCTTCCGTACCCGATCCCACGCCTCTCCCAGAACGTCACTCCGGAAGATCCGGTCGTACAGCGCGTGGAACCGTCGCTTCCCATCCGTCTTGGCAGCCACGAACAGCCGGCGTTGAAGGCGTCGTACTTTTCCACGGGGGGAGTTGGGCCCACGAGCAGCCATGCCCTCGCACGTACCTCCAACCACCGACGCGATCCAAGCAGGGCCCCTTCCCTCGGACGGGGTTTTGGTCCCCGTCGTCAGCGGTACTACGGACCCCTCGGACTCCCTCCCGGCACGGTTCCCTTTCGCCTTCGGCTTATAGGATCCGCCTTCGCCCGACGCGGGCCGCCGGGGAGGGTCTCTCCAGTTCCGTGTCGAGCCGTCTCCACGTGCCCTCCTCCTTACCCCGGAAGCGTCCTGCGTCCCTCCGTCGGAAACCGGTCGCCCGGTTCCCTCTGCGGACGCAGTCTGTTGCCTTCGCCGCGACATGACCGGCTCGGCCGCTTCTCCCTTTCGGTTGTCTATGTCACGGGGCTGCAAGGTTCACGCTTTCGCATTGGGCCCGCAAAGTCGCTCCCCTCCCAGGGACCCAACGGTCCCTTGAGGGCTCTTGACGCCCCGCTTCGACGGAAGGATTTCGCCTCACGCCGGGGGCCTGCTACGCGGCGCGGCGGACCGCTTACCGCGACGGGACTTCCACCCGCAGGTTCGACACAGCAAGTCGGCTCCCGCCTGGGAGCCTTCGTCAGGACGCACCATGGGGGCAGCCTACCCGCCCCTCGAAGTTGGCGTGACCAACGCGCGGCTCGGGGCGGAGAAGAAGCGTGGCCTGGCCCCCGCTCCCTCCCCTGCCGGCGGCGGCGGCCTCGCTGGTGGCCGGCCTGCTCGTCGCGCCCGTCTCCGCCGCGACGTGGCTGCTGCCCCTGTGCCTCGCGCTGGCGACGGTCTGGACCGAGGTGCGCGGCCCGGCGCTGGCGCTCGCCCTCGGGCTGCTGGCTGGGTGGGCCCTCGAGCGCAGGGCCGAGGCGGACCCGGGCTGGGTGGAGGGCCAGGCGCGCGTCACGTCGCTCGAGGGCGAGGTCCTCGAGGCCGAGCCACCGGCGGGCGGACGGATCAGATTCGTCCTGCAGGCGAGCGTCGCGGGAGAGGGCGCTCGGAGGAGGCCCTTCCACGCGCGGGTGGAGGTCGGCGTGGAGGGCGCCTGGGACCTCGACCTGCGCCCGGGAGATCGGCTGCGGCTCCTGGTACGCCTCGAGGCGCCGGCCGGACCGCGCAATCCTGGCGAAGCGGACCGCCGCGCCTGGACCCGGCGCCGCGGCATCGACCTGGTGGGCTGGATCGAGGCCCCCGAAGGGCTGCAGCTGACCGTGCGCTCCGCCTCGTTGGCCGCCGAGCTCCACGCGCTGCGCTCGGGCGCCGCCGCCGCGCTCTCCGCGCGCCTCGCTGGAGCCGATGCAGGTCTCGCCCGCGCGTTGCTGCTGGGCGACCGTGGGTCCCTCTCGAGCGAGGACGCGCGCCTGTTCCGCGAGGCCGGGCAGAGCCACGTCGTGGCGGTCTCCGGACAGCACGTCACCCTGGTGCTAGCCGCCGTGCTGCTGCTGGTCCGCGCCCTCGGTCTGGGCCGCGCGCCGGCTGCCGCGGTGGGTCTCGTCGCCGTGCTGCTCTACGTGCCCCTGGCCGGTGCCGCGCCCTCGGCGGTGCGCTCGGGGCTGGGCTCCTCGCTGTGGCTGCTGGCGCGGCTGCTTGCGCGCCGCGGGCAGGTGCTGACGCTGCTGGCCGGGGTGGCGTTGGCCATGCTCGCCGTCAAGCCCGAGGACCTGGGCGATCCCGGCTTCACGCTCTCCTTCGCTGCGGTGCTCGGCATCGAGCTGCTCGCGCCACGCCTGCTGGCTTCGATGGCGCGACCCACGCTCAGGATCCCGGGGCTGCTCGAGCCGCGGCGCCCGCGGCTGCGCGCCGCGCTGGCCGTGGCCCTGGCGGCCTGGCTGGCGGGAGCGCCCATCGCGCTCCATGTCTTCGGCCAGCTGGCTCCGGCGGCGGCGCCTTGGGCTCTGCTGGCCGTACCGCTGGCCACGCTGCTCCTGGGCCTCTCCGCGTTGCTGCTGCTCGTGGGCGCGCTGCCGCCGGCCGCGCAGGCCCTCGGCTGGCTCTTCTCGACCACGGCCGACATCCTGCGCGAGGTGCTCTCCTGGCCGGCCCCCCTCGGGCTGGGCGCTCTCGATGCCACGCCTCCTGGCGACCTGTGGCTGGCGGCGGCGCTGGCCGCGCTGGTCCTGGCGGCGCTGGGTCCGCGGCGCCTGCTGCGCTGGGCCCTGCTGGCGGAAGCGGGCCTCCTGCTCGCCGCGCTGGCCCCCACCGCGAAGCCCGCGCCGCCCTGGCCCAGTCTGCTGGTGCTCGACGTGGGCCGAGCCACGAGCGCGCTGCTCAGCCTGCCCGACGGCGCCCATGTGCTGCTGGGCGCGGGCAGCGAGGCCGAGGGCGACCCCGCGCGCCGCATCGTCCTGCCGGCGCTGCGCACGCGCGGCGTCGAGCACCTCGACCTCGCCCTGCTGCCCGAGCGTACGGGCCCGCGTCACGGCGCGCTCGCGACCGTGCTCGAGCGCCTGCCCGCCGAGCGCACGTTCGCGCTGCCGGGCGCGGACGACGGGCGGACGTTGCTCGAGGGGCCCTGGGGACGGCTCGAGCGCCGACGTGGGCCGCGAGGGCCCACGCTCTGGCTGAGCACGCCGCAGGGCGAGCTCCTGCTCTGGCCCCTCATGCCGCCCACGCCGGGGGAGGGCGCCCGCGAGACCGTGCTGGGCCCCGAGGGACCGCACACCTCCTCGGCCCGGCCCGCGACGCGAGCGAGTCGCCTCCACGGGTACGATCGCGCCGCCGTGCCCCTCGTCCCGCCCCCCGAGCCGACCACGCTGCTGCTCTTCGCGGCCGCGCTGGCGGCCTTCGCCCTGCTGAGCGTGCGGCCCCTGGCCTGGCTGGCGCCGGGCGGAGCTCTGGGGGCCTTCCTGCTCGGACTCCTGGCGACCGCCTCGCTCGGCTGGCCGGCCTTCGCCGCCTTGCTCGCGCCCTTCCTCGTGGCCACCCTGCTCGGCAGGCTCCCGGGCCGCCCCCACGAGGGCGGGCGCAGCTTCAAGCAGGTGCTCGCCAACGGGCTGCCCGCCGTCGTGGGCGCGCTCGCCGCGCTGCTAGGTGCCGCCGAGGCCGGCGCAGCCTTCCTGGTGGGAGGTCTCGCCTGCCTGGGCGCCGACACCTGCGCGACCGAGATCGGCACGCGCTACGGCGGCCCCCCGCGCGCGCTGCTCGGCGGACGCGCGTTGGCGGCAGGCGAGAGCGGCGGCGTGACCCGCGCCGGCCTCCTCGCCTCCCTGGGCGGCGCGGCCCTCGCGCCCGCCGCCTACGCAGCCTTCACAGGCGCCGGCGCCCGGCTCACTGCGCTGCTCACCGCGGCCGGTTTCGTCGGCGCCCTGCTCGACAGCGCGCTGGGAGCCACGCTGCAGTTCCGCGGCCGCGACCAAGCCTCGGGCGGCGTCACCGAGCGCACCCACGCCGCCGGTCGCGCCCTCCAGCGCGTCTCCGGCTGGCGCTGGCTCGACAACGACGCGGTCAACCTCGTCAGCGGCCTGTGCGCCGGCCTGTTGGCGCTCGCGCTCGCACACCTCGCCTGAGCGCACCGGCCTGCCAACCAGCCGGGGAGGTAGAGCCGACCTCGCGCGCTCAACGCCGGAGTGATGTGACGAGAACTGGCTGCCAAGACAACCGAGCGCCATCGCCGGGCACGTGAAGCTCAAGGGATGCTCCCTCGTAGCCAGGCTTGCCCAGGCGGAGGGTGCATGGCCCGGCGGGAAGCCAGAACGCCCGTCCTCCCCCCGCCTCACCCTCCGTGCCGCAATGCACGTCCTCCTCCGGCGTCAGGTCGGTCCAGGTGGTACTCTGTGACCATCCGCGCCCCGAGCCCGCGCCAATCTGGTACTCGGTGATCGCGCTTCCGGCTTGGCTCCTGGGAGCCACGCAGACCTCGGATCCTGCGCAAGGCAGGTCAACGGTGGACGCGAGGTCGTCCCCGATCGTGAACCTTCCGGGGTCCACACGCAAGGGTTTCGGCCACAGCGCCACTGAACCGGAGACACCTCGCAGCTCAATGAGGTACGAGCCTGCGGGTAGCGGGACGGGCTTCGTCGCGATGCCGTTCACGAACCGTAGTGGGAAGGCCGGGGATTGGTGCCAGGGCAAGTCTGCACGAAGCGCGCAAGCAAGGGTAGCTGTGGGACCGCTGGTCCGGTCGCCGAGCACAAGTCGAAACGTGACATCCGACAGCGCGCGTGCAGAGGACCGTCGCACTCGGATCTCCGAGACTACCGCAGATCCATAGCGTGTCGGAACGACCTGCAGCTGGCGCGGCTCGTAGCCGTGCGCGTACACGCGCAATCCGATTGGCGTCGAGCGGTCCCCCGCACGATCATGCAAGTAGAGAAGTACGTGATGCCGGCCACCGGAGTCATCCACGGTCGTGCCGGGCAATCCCCTCCTCGGCGGAAGGACAGGACGGCCCGAACTCGCCCAGGGTTTGCCCGCGACGACGCTTGCCACCACGGCCGACGCCGTGAGCACCTCCCCTCCGTGTCAGGGTGAGGTGAGACAGGTACCTGCTTCCAATTACTGTCGAGGGCGGGGAGGCTGAGATCATGTCCAAGACCCTGACGCGAAGCG
>JANOFW010000208.1:0-1517 GCA_031413835.1 Planctomycetia bacterium | reverse complement strand
CCGGCCTGCGCTTCCTGCACACTCACCGACTTGAAACGGAACACCTCACCCGGCCGCGCCTGCGCGAGTCCAGGACCTGCTGCGACGCGGCATCGAGCTCCTCGGCCACCGCGTCGAGGTGGTGGCCGACGGGCAGACGGCCATCGACCTGCTCGAGCGCCGGGCGGGCGACTTCGACCTCGTGCTCCTCGACCTGCTGCTGCCGCGGCGCAACGGGGTGGAGGTCTTCCGCGTGCTGCGCAGCCTGCGCGCCGATCTGCCCGTGATCCTCTCGAGCGGCAACGTCGAGGAAGCGCTGCTCGACGACGAGATGCGCGTCGGGGTGGCCGCCACGCTGTCCAAGCCCTGGACCCTGCCGCAGCTGCAGGACGTCGTGCAGCGCGTGCTCGCCACCGCCCCCCACGCCCCCCGCGCGTAAGGCCGAGCGCTCCTCCCGCGCCTGCCTCTCACTGCGTTCCTGCGAGGCGTACGGCACCCTCACGGTGTAGGGTGCCGCCTTCCTCGCCCGGAACGGGCTGGGGGACGGAGCCCTGCGCATGCGACGGCACAAGATCGCGGTCCTCCCCGGCGACGGCATCGGCGAGGAGGTGGTGGCGCAGGGCCTGCGCGTGCTCGATGAGGTCGCCCGGCGCGAGGGCTTCGGCGTCGATCGCACCGTGTACCCCCACGGCGCCGACCACTACCTCAAGACGGGCGAGGCCATGCCGCCAGCCGTGCTGGCGGAGATGGGGCGTTGCGAGGCCATCCTGCTGGGCGCCATCGGCGACCCGCGCATCGAGACCGGCATGCTCGAGCGCGCCATCATCTGGGGCCTGCGCCAGACCTTCGACCTCTACGTGAACCTGCGCCCGATCAAGCTCTACAGCGCCGACCACTGCCCGCTCAAGAACAAGACCCCCGCCGACATCGACATGATCATCGTGCGCGAGAACACCGAGGACGCCTACGCCGGCCTGGGCGGCATCCATCGCAAGGGCACGCCCCACGAGGTGGCGGTGGCGGAGATGATCTACACCCGCGACGGCGTCGAGCGCGTGATCCGCTACGCCTTCGACCTGGCGCAACGGCGCAACAAGGGCGGCAAGCCCAAGCTGACGCTGGTGGACAAGGCCAACGCCATCCGCGCGCAAGACATCTGGACCCGCGTCTTCGCCGAGGTGGCGCGCGAGTTCCCGGGCGTGGAGACCGACCACGCCTACATCGACGCGGCCTGCATGTGGATGGTCAAGAACCCGGAGTGGTTCGACGTCGTCGTCACGCCCAACCTGTTCGGCGACATCCTCACCGACCTCGGCGCCATGGTGCAGGGCGGCATGGGCGTGGCGGCCTCCGGCAACATCCACCCCGGCAAGGTCAGCATGTTCGAGCCCATCCACGGCTCGGCGCCCAAGTACCGCGGCCTCAACTCGGCCAACCCGCTGGCCACGATCGAGGCCGTGCGTCTGTTGCTCGACCACGTCGGCGAGTCCACCGCGGCCAAGCGCATCGGCGCCGCCGTGCGCCAGGTGCTTGAGTCG
>JANOFW010000207.1:0-11301 GCA_031413835.1 Planctomycetia bacterium | reverse complement strand
GGATTCTTCTTCAATTCGTCGTTGAGGCGTCGCACCGCCTCGCTGCGTTGTTCCTCGCTGCCCTTGGGGGGATAGCCAAAGTCCTTGCCCAAGAGACGCTTTACGATACCCGCACCGTAGGCGCGGGACTCGACATCGGGCTTGTAGAGCAGATCGATGACGGCCTTGACGGCCTTGCGGGGGCCTGCGGAGAGCGCCTCGGCCAGCGTGTCACGGGCCGGCTTGAGGGCTCCGGCATCGCCCACGGCGCGCACCAGATCGGCCGCCGCGGCCTTGCCCGCGACGTAGTCGGCCGCCAGCGCCGCCGTGGCCGGATCGAGACCGGTGGCCAGGTCGAGCAACGGCTTCTCGGTGCGCAGCGCGACCTTCTCGGCCGCCAGCCAAGCGTCGGAGAGCCGGCCGGTGATGACGACGTTGTCCACCAGCATGCGGCTCTTGATGGTGTAGAAGCCCGGACGGTAGTCCTTGAACTTCTTGCCAGGGTCCTTGCCGCGCAGCTCGAACTCGGGCACCACCAGGCCCAACTTGCCGTCGGCCACCCCGAAGGCGAAGGGGGTCACGTCGCCCAGCTTGGGCGCCGTGCTCGGCGGGCGGCGGCTGACGTAACGGAAGCCGACGAAGTCGCTGGTCGAGCCGGCCTCGCGCCACTGCTTGCCGAACTTGAGGATCGTGTGCTGCATCCCGGCGCTCTTGTCCCAGGCGTGGAAGTAGGTCTCCATGAGCGCGAAGCCCGCGTAGGAATCGCTCTCGTCGCCGGGGATCAGGAAGCCGCCCATGTCCTTCTCGCCGTCGAGGGTGAGCGAGCAGGTGACCCACACCTCGCCGGCCCACTCGGCGATGTGGCGCGCACCGGCGTTGCCCTTGACCTCGAGGCGCTCGTCGAACCAGCCGATGCCCTGGCCGGACACCTTCTCGATCGGCCACGGCACGCCCTCGCGCCAGTCGTCGAGCTGCGCCTGGCTGGAGAAGTCGTAGCGCAGCGTGAGGTCCTTGCCCTTGAGCGCCAGCACCTGGCCCTTGAAGACGAGGTCGAGGGGCCGACCCTCCGCGAGAGGCGCGGGCGGCGGTTCCGGCGCCGCCACGAGCGCTGATCCGCCCACGCCCACGCAGGGGAGCAGAGCGACGGCGAGCAAGGCGGCAGGCAGCAGGAGGCGATGGGGCATGGGGTTGGGGGCCGGGCGCGTCGAGCCTGGCGTTTCGGTCCTGGCGTGGCGAATTCGGGGAGCGAGATCGGGGTCCGCAAGATCCAGGGCGCCGAACGTGGCCGTACCATTGAACCCGCCGCGGTGCCACGGGGTCGCCCCAAACTCGGAGTTCGGGGGCTCGCACACCACCAACCTACGGGAGTCTGGGCCCTGGTCTTGCCCTCTACATCGACGCCGGCCGGACCGACTTGGGTTCCGCCTGCCGGGCGGGCCCCGCGCATCCTCTTGGTGCGTCTCTCGGCCCTGGGCGACGTGCTCCACGCCCTGCCCACCCTGGCGGCGCTCAAGCACTGGAATCCTGGTTGCCAGGTGGACTGGGCCGTGGACGACCGATCGGCCCCGCTCCTCGCGGGCCACCCCGACTTGAGGCGCGTGGTGACCTTTCCAAGGAAGGCCCTGCGCGGCACCCTGGGCCTGCTGCGCGCGGCCGGGCCGCTGACCGCCTTCGCCCGGACGCTGAAGGAAGGCGACTACGACCTGGCGCTCGATCTCCAAGGCAACCTCAAGAGCGGCTTCGTGGCGCGCGCCTCGGGCGCCTCTCGCGTGTTGGGCGCGGCGCGCGAGCACACCCGCGAGGGCAATCGGCTCTGGCTGCACCAGGGCCTCGAGCTGCCGCCGCGGGCGCTCCACAAGGTGGAGCGCAACCTCGCGCTGCTGAGCGCCGCGCTAGGCAGCGAGCTGGGCTATGTCGCGCCCCGGCTGGCCCTGGACGCCGACGACGAGACGGCGGCCGTCGCAGCGCTGGGCGCGGCGGGGCTGGCGGAGCGCGGCTTCCTCGCGCTCCATCCCGGCAGCAGCGGCTTCGGGCAGTTCAAGCGCTGGCCGGGGGAGCGCTTCGCGGCCCTGGCGCGGCGCCTCGCCTCGCCCAGCGCGCCCGCGGCGCTGACCTTCGGGCCGGGCGAGAGCGCGCTGGCCGAGGAGGTGGCGAGACAAAGCCTCGGCGCGGCCCGACCCGTGGCCACCCCCAGCCTCAAGGCGCTGGCGGCGCTGCTCCGACGCGCGCGTCTCGTGGTGGCCGGCGACACCGGCCCGCTGCACCTCGCGGCGCTGCTCGGCACGCCCGTGCTCGGCATCTACGGCCCCAAGGACCCTGCCGTCTACGGCCCCTACGGCAGACGCCCCGACGGCAGCGTGGGACCGCTACCGGTCGTGCTGCAACCGGACGTGGCCTGCCGCCCCTGCACGCTCCGGCGCTGCGCCGCACCCCTGTGCCTGAGCACGCTCAGCCCCGCCGAGGTCGCCGCAGCGGCGGCCGGCGCACTGCGTTAGCAGCATCGACCCGATCCCGCGGGGAGTGCGCGACCCAGCACTCCAGGCCGATGGGCACTCCTCTCCGGACGCCGGACTGCCGCGCACCGGCGCGCTGGATGCGGTGCGGAGGGCCGCCGCGGAGGACGAGGTGTCGTCTGCCTACATGCGGACGACGCGGCGGCCCGAGCGCCCGCAGCCCAGCGCGCCGTGCTAGATCGGGAGCGAGCCCGGAGAGAGCTCCAACACGACGCCTTCGGGGCCAAGTTGGATGGTGTGCGTCTTGAAGCGCACGTCTTCGAGCAGCAGGCGATCGATGGGCCGGCCGTCCACAAGGGTGCCGTTGGTGGCCAGGTTGGCGATCTCGACCCGGTCGGGCGCCAGGAACGAGATGCGGCAGTGGTGACGGCTCACGGAGGTGAAGCCGAGGCTGGCGCGGATCTTCTCGCGTGCCCCGTCAGGATCCTCGAGGTAGGGCAGCGTGCGCTTGAGCGACCAGCCGCAGCGCCGGCTGCGCCCGGCCGTGAGGCTCTGCCCCAGGGTGATGCGCAGCGTCTCGCCCTGCACGGCGGGGTCGCGCGCGCGCAGCAGGAGCGTGGGCAGTCGGGCGGGGTCGGGGGCGTCACTGGCGGGGTCGGTCACGGGGACTCCGGGGCACGGGGGGGACGCGGGGGGTCGGAGGGTACGGGGGAGCCGGTCAGCGCAGGGGCACGGGGCCCGCGGAACCGGCCTCCTTGGAGGCCGCCTCCTTGGACGCCGCGCGCCGCTCTTCAATCCAGGCGCGCCGCACGCTTCCGGTCAGGCGCAGGTTGTCGATGGCCAGCGGCGTCCAGGTGAGGATGCGGATCGCGCCCGAGCCGTTGGACATGCCCGGCGTGCGCTCGCTGGTGGTGCCGCGGCGCGCCCACTCCGGCCGCTCCTCGCTGGCGACCTCGCGCTCGTCCACGTAGATCGTCAGGCGCTTGACGTCGCGCACGAACTTCACGCGGTAGAACGGCTGGCCCGCGGGGCTCTGGGGCGGGAAGCCCAGGAGCGCGCCGGCGGGAGCCCGCGGGGGAGCCTCGAGCAGCAGGCGCTGGCCGCGGCCCTCCGCCGGCCAGGCGCTCGGTCCCCCGGGCGCCTTCCACGTCCCCAGGTCGCCCCAGTCGGCTCCGTCGTGGAAGGCCACGCCGCGCCCACGCCCGAAGGCGTCGGCGACGGGCAGCCGCTTCTCGCCCTCGAGCAGCGGCGCGTCCTCGGGCAGGCGGAACTGCGGCAGCCAGCGCGGGTCGAGGCTGAGCACGGCCCCCTTCACGCCGTCCACGTCCACGGCCAGCAGGTAGGGACGGTCGAGCACGTAGCAGTCGAACTCCACCGTGATGCGCGCGGAGGGATCGAAGATCGACGGCCAGACCAGCGGCAGGTCCTTCACCGGCTCCTCGAAGCCGCGCAGCAGATGCAGGCGCTGCTGGGTGCGACGCTGCTCCGGGGTCACCACGGATCCTTCGATGGGCTCGAGCACGCCCTGGCCTGCGGAGAAGTTCAACGGGCCGATCTGCAGGTCGCTGTCGAAGTCGTAGAGGATCTCCCACTCCTCGCCCACCTCTCCCGCCGCGCGGCGGGTGGCCTTCACGCCGGGCAGCCAGCGCGCCATGTTGTCGTGCTCGATGTTGGCCTCGACCAGGGCCAGCAGCTTGCGGATCTCCGTCTCGTGCTCGCGGAAGTAGCGCGTGTTGCGCAGGCTGCGCTGGCCGAAGAGCTGGTCGAGGTAGCCGAACGCGTTGCCGAAGTCCTTCAGGGCGTAGTAGGTGTTGGCGTTGTCGTGGTGGTTGAAGGCAAGGTCCTCGGCCTTCTTGGACTGCGCCTCGAGCTGAGCGCGCACCCCCTGCACCTGGGCCCGGAGCGGGGCGGGCGCCGCGGCGGTCTCGAGCGCCTCTGCGGCAGCCTGGTAGGCGGCGAGCGCCGCGCCCAGGTCGCCCTGCCGGGCGGCGTCGAGGGTCGGGACGAGCGCCACCGCCCCCAGCGCCAGGGCCAAGCGGTCGTCGGGCGGGACCGCGCCCTGACGCGCCAGGTCCACGATCTGCCAGGGCTTGAGATCGAAGAGCGAGCGCCGCCGCGGCTCGCGGCCGGGGCTGCCCCCGACGGCCACGTCGAAGGCGTGCTCCGAGGCGACCACGCCCACGATCGGCCAAGCGCGCTCCGTCGCGCCCCCGGGGGCTGCGACACGCAGCTGCGGCATCAGGCGGCGCCGCGCGCTCTGGTGCTCGGCGAGCGCCGCCATGGCGCTCGCGTAGAGCCGCTCGACGGCCGCCCCGCCGGCCTCCAGCTCGGCAAGCTCCGCGGCGGCGTTCGCCCCCAGGACCCGGCGTTCGCCGCTGTCGATCTCCGCGGCGCGCCGCAGGGCCGCGGGCGTGTCGGCGTCCAGGGCCGTGAGAGCAGCGAACCAGCGCTCGAACACGGCCGCGGTGACCTGCCGCGCCGCCTGCTCGCGCTCGAGGTTCTCGACGTGGACCCTCTCGCGCGCCGCGCGCGCCTGGGCCTCCGGCGCCGGCAGCCCGGCCAGCCAGAGCTGGTACTGAAGCTGGTCGAGCACCCGGTAGGCCTCGTCGAACAGGCCATCCCGACGCAGCGTCTCGGCCTCCGCCAGGGTCGCCGCCGCGTAGTCCTCGACCTGCTGGCGCACGCGCCGCTCCACGGCCGCCACCCGCAGGCTCACCAGACCGTGCTCGCCGAGCAGCACCCCCAGGGGCGTGGCCTCCAGCGCCTCTTCCTTCCAGACCTGCGCCACGCTCGACTGCAGGGCCTGGTCGGCCTGCGGCAGCTCCTCGCGAAACAGCTTGCCGAGCCGGCCCGCACGCAGCCTCTCGGCGATGCCGCCCTCCGGGTAGGCCGCCTCGTGCTCCAGCACGGCCAGCAGCACGGTCTCGGCCGAGCCGCGCAGGCGCGCGGCACGCTCCACGCCTTGGCTCACCTGCGGCTCGCGCACGAAGCCGCGCTCGGCGTGCTGGTGAAAACGACGCAGGACCTCGACCCACTCCTCGAGCGTCGTCGGCCGCGCGTTGCGCACGCTGCTCTCGAGAGCCTGCCAGGCCGCGAGGCTCGCGCCCCGGATGGCCACGCGCTGCTCGTCGAGCTTGTCGAAGACCGGGTTCTGCGATCCCGGCGGGCTGATCTCGCGCGCGAAGCCGTCCACGCGGGCGAGCGCCGCGCGGTAGTCGCCGCGCTGGAGCAGGTCGCCCACCACCGGGCCCTTGTCGGCGGGGGCAGGCTCGCCCGGCCCCCCCAGCAACGCGTACCAGCGGTCCATGCACTGGTCGAGCGCGTCGAGGTCGCGACCGCGGCGGCGCAGCTCCAGCACCTCGGGGAGGTCGAGCTCCCCGACCTCGGCCAGCAGGTCGCGCACGCGCTCGCGCTTGTCCTCGATGCTCTCGCGCGTGTCGCTGGGCCCCCAGCGCACGACGGGCAACGAGTCGGCTACGAGCAGGCTGGCGTTCTCGCGGCGCTCGCCCTCCGCGCGCTGGCGCAGCCAGGCGTTCACGCCCAGGCCCAGGACGAGCGCGACGGCGAGCGAGGCCGCCCCGATCGTGCTCCAGCGCCGGATGCGCCGGCGCAGCAGGTAGGCCTCCCAGTTGCCGCGGAAGCCCGCGGGCATGATCGAGCGGCCGGCCAGGATGGTGTCGATGTCGGCCACGACCTCGGCCGGCGTGTGGTAGCGCAGGCTCGGATCCTTGAGCATCATGCGCTCGATCAGGTAGCCCACCTCGGCGCTGACCTTGGGATTGAGCACGCGCGGCGGCGTGGGCGTCTCGTAGAGCACCTTCGTCAGCACCTCGGCCAGGGTCGTGCCCTCAAAGGGGGGCCGACCGGTCAGCAGCGCATACAGCGTGGCGCCCAGGCTGTAGATGTCGCTGCGCGTGTCGGCCTTGCGCGGGTCCTGCGCCTGCTCGGGCGAGATGTACTGGGGCGTTCCCACGGTGGCCCCGTGCTGCGTGAGGCCCAGGTCCACCGGCCCCTTGGCCAGCCCCAGGTCCATCAGCTTGGGCTGCCCCTGGCGCGTGAGCAGCACGTTGCCCGGTTTGACGTCGCGGTGCACCACGCCCATGCGGCGCGCCCTCTCGAGGGCGTCGGCCAGCGCGCGCGTGATCGAGAGCGCGTCGCCCTCGGGCAGCGGGCCGTGCAGCGCGAGGTGCTCGCGCAGCGTCAGCCCCTCGACGTACTCGGTCACCACGAAGGGGAAGCCGTTGCTCTCCCCGGCATCCAGCGCGCGCAGGATGTTGGGGTGGTCGAGGCTGGCCAGCAGCTTGGCCTCGCCCTTCAGGCGCTCGACCTGCGTCGGGTCCGTCGCCAGGTCCTGGTGGAGCACCTTGATCGCCACGATGCGCTGCAGACCCACGTGCAGCGCCTTGTAGACGGTGCCCATGGCGCCGCGCCCGAGCTTCTCGAGCAGGCGGTAGCCCTCGATCTCGTTCTTGCGGCCCTCGGGCTCGATGCGCGTGCGCACGCGCCGTGCCTGGTCCTCGGCGAGCCAGCCGCGTTTGACCAGGATGCCCTCGAGGCGCTCCTCGATCTTCAGGTCCTGCGCCATGATGCGCTGCAGACGGAAGGCCTCCTCGATCTGCGCCTCGGTGACGTAGCCCAGCGCCTGGGCCTCCTGCGCGAAGAGGAAGTCGTCGTTGGAGGCGCTCACCGCGGACCCCGGTCGAGCACCTTGGCCGGATCGTCGAAGGCCAGGCGCGGGGCCGGTCGGCGGCCGCGGTCCTCGAGCAGATCCAGGCGCGAGAGGTAGGGCCAGGCGGCCAGGTGGCGCTGGAAGAAGCGGCGGGCGGTGCCCTCCTTGTCCTTGGCCTTGGTCGGGTCGCGGCTGGGCGCCAGGTCGCGCAGGGCGGCCAGATCGAGGATCTGGACGTAGAGCAGCGTGTTGGCGCGCGCCACCGCGGCATCGCGCAGGTCGTGCACCAGCAGCCCGTGCGGGCAGAGGCAGGCCTGCTCGACGTCGTGCACGGCCTCCTCGGGCAGGCGCCCGCCCGAGGTCCCCGCGAGCGAGGCCCCGTGGGCGGCGAGCAGTTTGCTCAACGCGTTCAGGGGCGGGGTGTCGCGGTCCAGCCCCTTGCGCACCGCATCTTGCAGCGCCTCGAGCGCCGCCAAGCGCGTCGCCTCGTCCTTGAGATGACCGTCGGCGAACGCACGCAGCAGGCCCACGCAGGCGTGCCAGCGCACGTCCCAGTCGCGCTCGGCGCGGGGCGCGAGCCCGGCGTTGCCCAACCACTCGCCGCAGGCCTTGATCCCCTCAGGCGTACCGTCCCAGCCGGCCCGCAGCAGGAACGAAGCGATCACGGCGGGGTCGAGAGCGCGCGCGTTGCTCGTGAGCTGCGCCAGGGCACGCGCGCGCACCGCCGGGTCGTCGCACCACACCAGCACCTGGGCGGCGGCCGCCGCCACCTGGCTCTCGACCGTGGGGGCGACCGCCTGCCGCAGGACCTCCTCCCACAGCGCCGTGCTCTGGCCCTTCCAGGCCAGGCAGCCCTTGGCGAAGACGGCCTCGGCCGTGTCTTCCTTCTGCGTGTTCACCTGCGACGCGCCCAAGGCGCGCACGAGGCGGGCCGGCGCGTCGGTCCAGCCGGGGGGATGGTCGCAGACCACCTGCAAGGCCGCCCCCAGGGCGGCCGCGGCGCGCACCAGGCGCTCGGAGTCGGCCAGCCCCTCGAGGAAGATGTCCTGGTCGAACTCGCCGCCGACCGCGAGCAGCCCGCGCGCCAGCAGCAGGGCCATGCGCGGCTCGACGGCGGCGTCCTTCGGCAGCGCTCCCTCCACGAGCAGCGAGCGCGCCGCGCTTCCGCCCGTCTTGGCCAGCGCCAGCGCCGCCACCACGCGCACCGTCCGGCTCTGGTCCTTGAGCCCGCCCTGGAGCACGTCGAGCACCTCATCGAACAGCCCGCGCGCCTCGGCCACCGGGTCGAGCGGGATCAACGCGTCCACCCGATGCCGCGGTCGGCCGCAGCCCTCCGGTCCCTGGAAGGCGCCCAGCGCCAGCATGGCCGCGGCCCGACGCCACTCCTCCACCGACCGCGCAATGGCGATCAGCGGCCTGACGAGGGGCGCGAGCTCGGCCGCGGCGCCGACGTGCGCACGCAGCGCCGCAACGGTCAGCGCCGCGTTCAAGATGCCGGGCTCGTTGGTGCCGCTGCTGAGCTCACGGACCAGCCGGGGCACGCTCCACAGGCCGTAGCGCCGGACCAGTCGCTCGCGGCTCTCCACCACCAGGTTCAGGTCCGCGAAGGTGTTCTCGATCAGCGCGTCGATGGCCTGCGCCGTGACCTCGTCCGGCGCGGCGAAGAACACCCAGGGCGGCGCGGGCTGGAGATCCTGCTCGTCGGCCGAGCCACGCGCGGCACAGACCACGAGCAGCAGGACGACGAGGCCGACGCCGAGGCGCCGGACCCAGGCACGCAAGCCAGCGATCGAGAGGGCAACCACCGTTCGCTGATTCTATCGCTGCCGGCCCTGCCGACGGCAGGGCCATCGTCGGCCCCGAGCGCGTTGCCCTACAAGGGGCTACGGCGGCGGGAAGCCGGCAGCGACCCAGGTACGCCACTTCTCGTCGAGCTGGCGGTAGTTCAGGCCCGTGGCCGCAACCAGGGCGTCCTCCTCGGGCAGGTCCCGCCCGGCCTTGGAGGCGTCCACGAAGGCCTTGAAGCGCGCCTTGTCCCAGAGCACGAGGTAGTCCACGACGCTCCAGGCCTTGACCAGCTCGGGGTAGCCCAGGCCGTCCGTCGGCAATGTGCCCATGCGCTTGAGAGGCGGATCCGTCCCGGCGGCGACGGCGGCCTTGAGGGCCACCTTCCACTTGGCGCTGTCGGCCCAGGGCGGCGCCGTGTCGCCGCCGCCCGGGTTCGTGCCGCCCCCGCGCCCCAGCGTGAAGGTCAGGCTGTAGCCCAGGGCCTCCATCTCGAGCAGGTAGGCGAAGCCCTCTCGGAGCCACGGCGAAGGGAAGCGAAAGTTCATCTTGTAGCGCGTGAGCAGCACCAAGGCGGCGTTGTGCACCGCGTTGCTGACCACGGTCTTGTCGATGTTGGGGAACTGGTAGACGCCCACGCTAGGCTCGGGATCCACCCACCAGAAGGCGGGCTGGCGTTGCACCGCCTTGGACCAGCCCGGCTGCTGGGCCTCGATCTTGTTGCGCGCCCCGAACCACTCGGCGAAGCGCGCGTAGGCGGGCGCCTTGAGCACCAGCACGACGCGCAGGCGCTCGGCCAGGGTCTCGGGCAGGTCGTCGCCCTGCGGAGCGAACACGCGCCGCAGCACGCCGTAGGCCTTCTCGAGGCCCTCGGCCGTCTGCGTGGCGAGCGGGGCAGGCACCTCGTGCAGCAGGTCGAAGTGCGGGGTCCACAGCGGCGCCAGCGGCACGCGCGCCCCCTGCGAGGCGAGCAGGCCCCAGGCCTTGCCTTCGGCCTCGCCGACGCGCACCCAGCGCCCGTCCACCTTCTGCTCGCCGCGACGCTGGTGGTACTCCTCCTCGGTCACCCAGTCGTCGCCGTCCTGGAGCAGGCCCTTCTCGCGCGCCGCCTTCTCCTGCGGCGTGACCCAGCGGCCCTCGTGCTCGACCAGGCCCTTGGCGCGCTGCGCCGCGGCCTGCTTGTCGAGCTCGTGCTGGGCCTTGTCGGCCGGCGACATCCAGCGCCCGTCCACCTTCTCGTGGCCCAGCAACTTGCGCGCCCGGGCGTCGTCGGGCTTCTGGCGCACGATGCGCTCGACGATCTCCTGGAGCTCCGGCTTGAAGCCCTGGGCCTTGGCCCAGGCATGCGCCTCCCAGAGCAGCGCCGGGTCCACGCCCGCCTGCTCCAGCCGGAAGGTGAGCTGGTCTCGCCGCGGAGGCGTGCGCACGTCCACGGCCTTGACCTGCGCGCGCGGCACGCGCTTCTCGCCGTCGAAGGTGGTCTCGATCACGACCTCGGCCTCGCCCTGCTCGAGCACGCGCCCTTCCAGCACGCTGCCGTCCGCAAGCGTGACGGTGTGGGCGACGGCCGGCCTCGAGCCGCCGCCGAGCGCCGCGAGGGCGCTCAAGGCCAGGAGGAGCCCTGGCCCGCAGCTCCGCAGAGGGCCTCGGCCGAGCATCGCAGCGACTCCACGGCCCCGCGCTGGGCCGTGGCGCGATTCTACGACCTCACACGCGCGGGAGCGCGGCCGAGCCGAAACGATGACGGGCGGCACGCCCAAGGCGCGCCGCCCGTCGAAGGACGGCTGGGAAGCAGCCGGCCGCTCAGGAGCTGGAGGCCGCCTCTAGGACTTGGCGCTCCGGTCCCGCTTGTCCTTCGAAGACTTGTCCGTGCAGTCCTTCTTGGACTTGTCCTTCGAGGGCTTGTCCTTCGAGGGCTTGTCCTTGCAGTCCTTCTTGGACTTCTCGTCCTTGCAGGGCTTGGGCGGGCACGCCACGACAGGCGGGCACTTCGGCGGCTTGGGCGGGCAGACCACCACCGGCGGGCACTCCGGAGGCTTCGGCGAGCAGTTCACCTTGCTCGGCCTGTCGCACTTCTTCGACCGCTTGTCCTTGTCGCACTTGTCCTTCGACTTCTTGTCCTTGCAGTCCTGGCGGGGCTTCTCCTCCCTGCAGTCCTTCTTGGACTTCTTGTCCTTGCAGTCCTTCTTGGACTTCTCGTCCTTGCAGGGCTTGGGCGGGCACGCAACGACAGGCGGGCACTTCGGCGGCTTGGGCGGGCACACCACCACAGGCGGGCAGTCGCGCGGCTTGGGCGGGCACACCACAACCGGCGGGCACTCCGGCGGCTTGGGCGGGCACACCACAACCGGCGGGCACTCCGGCGGCTTGGGCGGGCAGACCACGACCGGCGGGCAGTCCGGCGGCTTGGGCGGG
>JANOFW010000206.1:0-23368 GCA_031413835.1 Planctomycetia bacterium | reverse complement strand
GGCGCACGATCGCGCGGTTGCCCACCAGGCTGTGCGCGATGCGGCTGTCGGAGATGATCGAGCCCTCGCACAGGATCGATTGGTCCACCTGGCAGCGGTTGACCTTCGTGCCCGGCAGGAAGCGCGGGTGCGTGTAGATGGGGAACTCGCGGCTGTAGAGGTTCAAGGGCGGCAGGGGCCGGGTGAGGTCGAGGTTGGCCTCGTGGAAGGAGGGGATGGTGCCGATATCGCGCCAGTAGCCGGTGTGCGCGAAGGCCATCACGCGCCGGTTCCCGATGGCCGCGGGGATGACGTCGCGGCCGAAGTCGGTGTGCTTGTTGCCCAGCAGCGCCTCGCGCAGGGACTCGCGGCGGAAGGCGTAGATGCCCGTGCTGGCCAGCACCCAGCCGGCCGGCGCGCGGAAGCCCAGCGCGGCCAGCGCCTCCGGGTCGGGCGCCAGCGAGTCGAGCAAGGCGGCCTCCTTGGGTTTCTCGACGAAGCGCACGATGCGTCCCTCGCCGTCCACCTGCATGACGCCCAAGCCCGCGGCCTGCTCGCGCGGCACGGGAGAGACGGCGATGGTGAGGTCGGCGTCGGTGCGGCGATGGCGCTCGACCATGCCCTTCAGGTCCATCAGGTAGAGCTGGTCGCCAGAGAGGATGAGCACGTCCCGGAAGCGCCCCTCGAGCAGCGTGGGGGCGTTCTGGCGGATGGCGTCGGCCGTGCCCTGGTACCAGGTGCGGTCGTCCAGGCCCTGCTGCGCGGCAAGCACGTCCACGAAACCCGGCCGGAAGGCATCGAAGCGGTAGGTCTGGGCGAGGTGGCGGTTGAGGCTCTCGCTCAGGAACTGCGTCAGCACGTAGATCCGGTCGATGCCCGCGTGCAGGCTGTTGCTCACGGGCACGTCGATCAGCCGGAACTTGCCCGCCAGCGGCACGGCGGGCTTGGCGCGGTCGCGCGTCAGGGGCCAGAGGCGTGTGCCGGCACCGCCGCCCAGGATGGCCGTGACGATGTCCTTCATGGGCTCGGCGCGAGGCTCCAGGGCCGGGTGGTCGCCGCGGCGCTCGCAGGGTACTCTTGCCGCGCCCTCGGAGGCAAGCAGGAGCCAGCGCATGCCCAACGTCGTCTTCGTGGCGCCGTTCGCGATGGAGGCCACCCTCCGCTTCATCCACGCCGCGGCCCGGCTCCCGGGCGTTCGGCTGGGCCTCGTCACGCAGGAGCCGCAGGAGCGGCTCTCGCCCCGGCTGCGCGCGGAGCTCGCCGGTCACTGGCGCGTTGCGGACGCGCTCGATCCGGCGCAGATCGTCTTGGGCGCCCAGGGCGTGGCGGGCCAGCTCGGCGGCATCGACCGCATCGTCGGCACCTTGGAGCAGCTGCAGGTCCCGTTGGCCGAGGCGCGTGCGCAGCTGGGATTGCCGGGCCTGACCGTCGAGGCCGCAGAGAACTTCCGCGACAAGGCGCGCATGAAGACGGTGCTCGGCGCCGCGGGCCTGCCCTGCGCGCGCCATCGCCTGGTCACGAGCGCCTCGCAGGCCTGGGCCTTCGCGCACGAGGTCGGCTACCCGCTCGTGGTGAAGCCGCCCGCCGGCGCGGGGGCCAAGGCCACGTTCCGGGTCGAGTCCGCGGGCGCGCTCGGGGAGGCCCTGGCGGTCAACGCCCCCACCGGGGAGAGCCCCGTGCTGCTCGAGGAGTTCGTTCTCGGCGACGAGCACAGCCTCGACACCGTCAGCATCGACGGCAAACCCGTCTGGCACTCGCTCTCGCACTACCGTCCGACGCCGCTCGAGGTGCTGCGCCATCCCTGGATCCAGTGGTGCGTGCAGATCCCGCGCGAGGTGGACCACCCGCGCTACGACGACATCCGCCGGGCGGGCTCGGCCGCGCTCAAGGCGCTGGGCATGGGCACCGGCGTGACGCACATGGAGTGGTTCCGTCGCCCCGACGGCTCGCTGGCCATCAGCGAGGTGGCGGCCCGCCCTCCCGGCGCGCAGTTCTGCACGCTCATCTCCTACGCCCACGACTTCGACTTCTACACCGCCTGGGCCCGCGTCGTCATCCTCGACGCCTTCGAGGCGCCGCAGCGGCGCTACAGCGCCGGCGCCGCCTACCTGCGAGGTCAGGGCGGCCGCGGCCGCATCAAGGCGGTTCACGGCCTGCAGGAGGCCCTGCGCGAGGTGGGCCACCTGGTCGTGGAGGCCAAGCTGCCGGTGGAGGGCCAGTCTCCCACGGGCACCTACGAGGGCGAGGGCTACGTGATCCTGCGCCATGCGGACACCGAGGTCGTGGCCCAGGGCCTGCAGCGCCTGATCGCGACGGTGCGCGTCGAGCTGGCCCCGGCCTGAGCCCCCGTCCCACCCCTCCCCCCGCGAACGAACCCGACCCCGAGCCCACGGAGCGCCTGTGCCGATGCAGGTCTTGATGATCTCGCCCGGCTACCCGCCGGAGATGGCGTACTTCACGCGCGCCCTGGCCCAGACCGGCGCGCGCGTGCTGGGTCTGGGCGACGGCCCGGCGGGCGGGCTCGACCCCATCGCCCGGGCCTCGCTCTCCGACTACCTGCAGGTGGGCAACATGTGGGACGAAGCCGCTACGGTGGCCGCCGTCAAGCGCTGGCCGGCCGCCCGCGGCCTGGACCGCGTGGAGTGCCTCTGGGAGCCGGGCGTGATCCTCGCCGCCCGTCTGCGCGAGGGCCTGGGCCTGCCGGGCCAGGACGTGGCCCACGCCATCCCCTTCCGCGACAAGGAGGCGATGAAGCAGGTGCTCGACCGCGCCGGCATCCGCACGCCCAAGCATGTGCGCGCGCACACCGAGTCCGAGGTGCGCGCCGGGGCCGAGGCCATCGGCTTCCCGATCATCGTCAAGCCCATCGCCGGGGCGGGCAGCGCCGACACGCACCGCTGCGACGATCAGGCCGGGCTCGAGGCCGTCCTCCAGCTGATCCGGCACGTGCCCGAGGTGAGCGTCGAGGAGTTCATCGAAGGCGAGGAGTTCACCTTCGACACGATCTGCGCCGGCGGCGCGATCCAGTTCGAGAACGTCTCCTGGTACCGGCCCCGGCCCCTGGTGGCGCGCCAGAACGAGTGGGTCTCGAGCCAGACCATCGCGCTCAAGGATCTCTCGGCCCCGCACCTCCAGGGCGGCATCGAGATGGGTCGCAAGGTGATCCGGGCGCTCGAGTTCGGCACCGGCTTCACGCACATGGAGTGGTACCTGACGGCGCGCGGCGAGACCGTCTTCGGCGAGATCGGCGGTCGCCCCCCCGGCGCGCGCAGCACCGACATCATGAACTACTGCTGCGACGACGACGTCTTCGCCGGCTGGGCCGAGGCCGTGGTCCACGGCGGCACGCGACGCGCGTTCCGACGCCAGTACAACGCCTCGATCATCTTCAAGCGCGCTCAGGGCCAGGGACGGATCCGGCGCATCGAGGGCGCCGACCAGCTGCGCCGCGACTTCGGGCGTTGGCTGTTGGTGGAGGAGCTGCTGCCGATCGGGGCGCAGCGCCGCAACTGGCTCCAGACCCTGCTCTCCGACGGCTGGTGGACGCTGCGGCACCCCGATCTCGCCACCTGCCTGGCGATGTCCGACCGCGTCGCCCACGAGCTCAAGCTCTACGCCTCCCCCTAGGCCGGCCAAAGGAACAACGTCCATGGGCGAGAAGAACGTCGTCGACGCGGAAGGCGAGGCCGGGGCGATCCGGGCCTTCTCCAAGCGCCTGCTGCGCGACCTGAGGGCCCTCGAGCGGATGCTCAAGGAGGAGCGCTTCGAGAAGGGCGTGCGGCGCATCGGGGCCGAGCAGGAGGTCTTCATCGTGGACCGGCACATGCGGCCGGCGCCCTCGATCCTCGAGATGCTCAAGATCCTCAACGACCCGCAGCACTTCACGACCGAGGTGGCGCGCTTCAACCTGGAGATGAACCTCGATCCTGTGGTGTTCGGCGGCACGTGCCTGTCGCAGATGGAACGGCAGCTCGATGAGCTCCTTGGGCGCACGCGCACGGCGGCGGCCACGCTGGGCAACGAGATCGTGCTCACGGGCATCCTGCCCACGATCCGCAAGTCCGACCTGGGCCTGGACAACATGACGCCCATCCCGCGCTACTTCGCCCTCAACAAGGCGATGACGCGCCTGCGCGGCGAGGACTACGCCATCCAGCTCAAGGGCGTGGACGAGCTCAACCTGAAGCACGACTCAGTGATGGTCGAATCGTGCAACTGCTCCTTCCAGGCCCACTTCCAGGTCGCGCCCCAGGAGTTCGCCAAGTTCTACAACGTCGCGCAGGTCGCTGCCTCGTACGTGCTCGCGGCGGCGGTCAACTCCCCCATGCTGATGGGGCGACGCCTGTGGAACGAGACGCGCATCGCGCTCTTCCAGCAGTCCGTGGACACGCGCGCCGCGGGGACCTCGATGCGCGAGGCGATGCCGCGCGTGGACTTCGGCCGCGAGTGGGTGCGCCAGAGCGTGGTCGAGCTCTACGAGGAGGCCATCGCGCGCTTCCGCATCCTGATCGCCACCGAGGCCGAGGAGGATCCCTTCGACGTGCTCGATCGCGGCGCGATCCCCGAGCTCAAGGCGCTGCGTCTGCACAACGGCACCATCTACCGCTGGAACCGCGCCTGCTACGGCGTCATGGGCGGGCTGCCGCACCTGAGGATCGAGCTGCGCGTGCTGCCCAGCGGCCCCACGGTGGTGGACGAGATCGCCAACAGCGCCTTCTGGTACGGGCTGATCGCCGGCATGGAGTCCCAGCTGGGCGACGTCACCAAGCACATGTCCTTCGACGACGCGCGCCAGAACTTCTTCGCCGCCGCGCGCTCGGGCCTGGGCGCCTCGCTCGTCTGGCTCGACGGCGAGGTGCTGCCGGCCCAGCAGCTGCTGAAGGACCGCCTGATCCCGCTGGCCCGCAAGGGCCTGACCGACCGCGGCGTGGACCCGGCCGACGCCAAGCGCTACCTCGACATCGTCGAGGAGCGCGTGGTCACCGGCCGCACGGGCGCGCGCTGGATGCTCTCCTCGATGGCATCCATGGCCCACCAAGGCACCCAGCCCGAGCGCCTGACCGCGCTGACGGCCGCCACGATCTCGCGCCAGATCAGCGGCGAGCCCGTGGCGCGCTGGGAGCCCGCGCGGCTCGAGGAGGCCGGCGGCTGGCAGGCCAACTACCTGAAGGTCGAGCAGATGATGGCCACCGACTTCGTCACGGTCCGCGAGGACGACGCCGCCGAGCTGGTCGCCAACCTGATGGTCTACGAGAACGCGCGCCACGTCCCGGTGGAAGACGCCCACGGCCAGCTGGCCGGCCTGGTCTCCTACCGCGCCCTGCTGCGGCTCCTGGCCGGCGGCCAGACGACGGTCGAGGCCGGCGAGTCCACGCCCATCTCGCAGATCATGAAGCGCGACCCGCTGACCATCGGCCCCGACGCCCCGACCCTCGAGGCCATCACGCTCATGCGCACGCGCGGCGTGGGCTGCCTCCCCGTCGTCAAGGACGGCCGCCTCGTCGGCATGGTGACCGCCCGCTCCCTCATGGGCATCGTGGCCAAGCTGCTCGAAGAGAAGATGCAGGAGATCGAGAAGGCCGACGCCCCCATGGCGGCCGCCCGCGCCCTCGCCTCCCGTCGACACTCCGGCGCCTAGCTCAGCCCTTCCTCTTCTGCGGCGCGCCGCAGGCGCGAGTCACCGTCCCTCACGCCCCGACCCGCTGGATGGGGTGCGGAAGGGGCATGAGGAGGACGTCGCGGCCTCTGTGGCCGCGAGGACGACGAAGGGCCCTGAGCGCCCCCAGCCCAGCGGGTCGCACGTGGTCCCGCCGGACCTACGTACCCATTCTGAAGTGGTGCCCGCGCTAGGACTCGAACCTAGGACCCGGTGATTAAGAGTCACCTGCTCTACCAACTGAGCTACGCGGGCGGAAGGGCGAACGAGGGGGCGAAGGTACCGCCCCACCTTGAGGGCGCAAGCGGCTGTGTGGGTGCGAGTCGGGTTCCTCGGCTAGAGTCAGGCGACCCAGAGCCAGGCTGGAGCCTGGCGTTCCCAGGAGCGGTACCCGGCGCTCAGGGCCGTCCCTGCTCGGGGCAGCCCGCGTCGATCCACTTGGCGAGCTTGGCGATGTCCTCGTCGGTGGGCTTCTTCTTGCCGCGCGGCGGCATGCGCTTGATGTTGACCTCCTCGGTGCGGCCATCGGAGTAGGTGACGAGGATGCCGACGCCGTCCTTGAGCGCGCGGATCAGGTTGCTCTTGGCGCTGTTGCCGGGCACGAGCAGGGCGATGGTGCCGTCTTCGCCGTCGGTGCGCGGGAAGCTGAACGCCAGGAACTCGGAGTAGGGGAGCGACCAGAAGTCCTGGTGCGGAGCCGAGGGCGAGCTGCGCATGTAGGAGCCCAGGAGGGCCTGCACCTCGGCGAAGCCCAACACAGGCCCCGCCACCGCCGGCGCGGGGGCCGGAGCGGGCGCGGGAGCCGGAGCAGGCGCTGGTGCCGGAGCCGGGACAGGGGCGGGCGCGGGCGCGGGGACGGGCGTGGGAGGCGCCCCGCCGGCCATCTCCGGACTACCCGCATCGATCCACAGCGCGAGCGCCGCGATCTGCTCGGGGGTGGGCTTGGTCTTGCCGCGCGGCGGCATGCGCTTGATCTTGACCGTCTCGGTGCGGCCGTCGTTGTAGGTCACGAGGATGCCCTCACCGTCGACAAGGGCATGGATCAAGTTGCTCTTGGCGCTCTCGCCCGGGACCAGCAGGCGGATCGTGCCGTCCTCGCCCTCGGCGCGCGGAAAGGTGAAGGCGACGAACTCGGCGTAGGGCAGGGTCCAGAAGTCCTGGTGCGGCGCGGAGGCGGCGCCGCGCATCCACGAGCCCAGGATGGCCTGCACCTCGGCGTAGCCCAGCGGGCTGGTCTTGCCCGTCCCGGCCACCGGCCCGGGGGGCGGAGCAGGCGGCGCAGGGGGGCCGGGGGGCGCGGGGGGCGCAGGAGGCGCAGGCGGCACGGAGGGCGTGGGCGGTCGGCTCGCAGCATCCTCCGGCGGGAAGGCGATCGTCTCCTTGGGCAGCGTCGAGGGCTTGTCCATGTGCTCGGGACAGCCCGCGTCGATCCAGGCCGCGAGCCGTTCGATCAGCTCCTGCGGGACCGGCGGCTTGCTCTTGGGCATGCGCGGCACGTCCTTGCGGGCCAGCGTTCCGTCCTTGAGCTTGATCACGCAGCCCGTGCCGTCGAGCAGGGCGCGCAGCAGGTTGCTCTCCCTGCTGTTCCAGGGGATCACGAAGCGATAGGTGGCGCCCACCTGCTCGAGGTCCTCGAAGCTGCCGTTGACGAAGTCGAGGTAGCCGAAGTCCTTCCAGAACGCGCCGTGGGGGCTGCTGCCTCCCGCCGAGCGCAGGTCCTTCAACAGCTTCATGGCCTCGGCGAAGCCCAGGTCGTTCTTGCGCTTGGGCCCGGTCGCCTCCTCGGGAGGACAGGGCGGCTCGTCGAGGCCGCAGCCGACGTTCATGGGGATGTCGGCGAAGTCGAAGACCAGGGTCCAACTGCCCGCGAAGAACTGGTAGCCGCGGATGAAGCGGCCCTTGGCTGTCTCCTCGCGCCCCCCCGCGTTCTTGGTGGCCAGGAAGATGCGGCCCGTGGCGATCACGTAGGCCCCTTCGGTGACCTTGTTGGGTGTGACCTGCTTCTCGTCGTAGGAGTAGCGCGCGTCGATCAGCTGCAGGCGCGTGACCTCACCCTTGCCCAGGGCCGCGAAGTACTCGGTCCAGGCGTTGGCGACCTTCTCCGTGCCACGCGCGAAGATTCCGTCCGTGCGGAAGAGCACGGGCAGGGAACGCTTGGGGAAGCAGCACTGGCCGAGCTCCTCGCCGTTCTTGGTCTGCAGCGCCTTGAGCAGCGCTGTCTCCAGCTGGCGGATGCCGTGCTCCACCTCGATCGTGCCCGTGCCGCCGGGGGCCGGCTCCTCGACGAACGGCCCCGGCGGCGGGCTGCGCCGCGAGAGGTCGATCGTGGCCGAGTCGTGACGCCACGAGGTCCGGACGTGGTTCACCACGGCGACGAGCTCGTCGTTGGTGAGCCGCGTGCCCCAGGCCGGCATCATGCTGTTGGGCGCGCTGGTGACGATGAACGACAAGAGCGAGTAGGGACTCTCGGCCAGGGCCTTGCCCGAGTCGCGCAGCGCGGGCACGCGCGGCGGGACGCCGTTGCCGTCCTCGCCGTGGCAGCGGGCGCAGGCGTCGGCGTAGATGCGCGCCCCCACGGCCACCGGGTCACGCGCCCGCGCCGCGACGACCTCGCGGGCCAGATCCACGGGTGTCAGCAGGTAGGAAAGCGACCAGGCTCCCACCGCCAGCAGCAGCACCCAGGCCCAGGTGGGGATCGGCTCCGGGGTCTCGGCCCGCTTGGGCTCGAAGTCCACCTCGGTGTTGCCGGCGTAGGCGTTGATGATCACGTCCACCTGGCCGGCGATGGTCTGCCCTTCCTGGATGCCCGAGACCGAGAGCGCCACGCCGTTGCGGATGGTGAAGGGGATCTCGCGGGTCGTGGGCGGCGCCAGGCCGTTGCTGGCCTCGATGCGCAGGATGTGTGGCCCATCAGGCAGGTGCAGGGTGGTGAACTGGAACCTCAGCGGCGGGTGCGCGACCTTGAACGGCTCGGTGGCGTCGTCCAGGAAGAGCTTGATGGGTTCCTTGGCCTCTTGCAGCATGGGGTCTCGCGATCAGCGGGGGGCGGGCAAGGGGGGCGCGGGGGGGCCGGGGGGCATCGAAGGCGCCGCCGGGGGCCCCGCAGCGCCCTGCGGGGCGACGTCGTCGTTGAGGATCGAGCGCTTGATGTGGTCGGGGTCGGTCTCTCCCGGATGCAGGGCGTAGCCCACCGAACGCCAGATGGCCCAGACGCTGATCAGGACGGCCACGATGGCGATCGTCCACTCGCCCGCGCCCATGTCCTCGAAGTGCGCGTGCGCCGCAAGCGAAGGGAGCGAGAGCAGGTCCGGGGCGCAGGCGTCCACGGCTATCTCCGGGGCACCGGGCGCTTGAGCGACAGCAGGTACTCGGCGAGCGCCTTGGCATCCGGCCCGGCGACGAGCTTGGCATCCTTCGGCAGGCCCAGGGCGTCGATGCCGTCCTCCACCACCTCGCCCTCCTCCAGCCCGGCGGGCACGGCGCACAGGGCGCAGTCGTGGATCAGCATGGCGCCGGCGCCCACGCCCAACGCGAGCGAGATCACGAGCGTCGGCGTCGGGCCGAAGAGCAGCCAGCCCAAACCCATGAAGACCACGCCCAGCACGGCCACCCACAGCCAGGCCTTCCCGGCGTTGAAGCCCGGCTCGGGCCCGAGCCGGCCGTCGGGGGCCGTGCTCACGCGGAAGAGGAAGCGGTAGGGCGGCATCACACTGCCCGGCGAGACGCTGCGCGGGTCGTAGAGGTGCCAGTAGTGCCACAGGACGCTCGGCTGACGATCGCCCACGCCCGTCAGGTCGGGTCCTGTGCGCTGCGTCCCCAGGAGCGGCGGGCTGGCGTTGGCTTACTCCTCGGGCCGCGTGGGCTCGTCGAGGCCGTAGCGGGCGTCGGGCGTGCGCACCGGCACCTGCATGGTGTCGCCCACCTGCACGCGCACCCGCTCATCGCCGCGGATCTGCTGGGTGTGGCAGACCACGCAGTTGTAGGCCTTGAAGACCGCCTCGCCACGCTTGGCGCGCTCCGAGAGCACCAGGGGCGCCCCCGGGCCGGCCGGCGCCGGCGCGCTGCCGGGCTCAAGGAGCGCCGGGTCGGTGGGCGGGTAGTCACGGTTCATGCGGATCGCAGGCGCGACCGCCACGAAGTAGACCAGCACGACGTAGATCGCCAGCGGCAGCAGCAGGATCGTGCGGTGGCTGGAGTGGATGTCGAAGGCCACGGGCTAGGCCCTCCCCTCGGGTTCCGGCACGGGCGGCGTGCTGCTCGTGGGCGAGGTGCCGAAGATGTCGAGCAGCGCACCCGGGCGCATGGCGTAGATCGCCACGGCCGAGATCAGGTGCGCCACGGCCATCAGGCACCCCCCGACCACGCGCCACACCATGTACGGTTTCACCACCCGCACGCCGTCCATGAACGGCTCGCCGCGCACGCTGACGGCGCCCTGCTCGGCGCCGCCCAGGCAAAGCGACACCACCATGATCATGCCCCCGGCGAAGGCCAGCCAAAAGTGGGCGCCCACCAGCCGCACGGGCGGCTCGCGGCCGGTGATGCGCGGCACCAGGCCGTAGATCGAGCCCCAGAGCAGGAACGAGACGAAGCAGTACATGGCCACGTGCGAGTGACCCCCGGTGTCGTGCGTCAGGTGCAGGCCGTCCTGCACGACGCGCAGCGACTGGTAGGTACCCTGCGCCGAGGCGAGGATGTAGCCGATCACGCCCACGAGCAGGAAGGGCAGCGAGTAGCTCTGCTGGATCGCGACCTTCTCGCCCTTCATCGTGAGCAGGAAGTTCCCCGCGCTGGCGAACACAGGCACCATCATGGCCACGCTGAAGATCAGCGCGGTGTTCTCCAGCCAGTCCGGCACCGCGGTGAACATGTAGTGGTGCGTGCCGATCAAGGTATAGAAGAGCAGGTGGGTGAAGATGCCAAGCACGCCCAGCGCGTAGCTGTAGATGGGCTTGTTGAGGAGCTTGGGCAGCGAGTAGTAGGTGATGCCCACCACCAGGGGCGTGAACCACATGCCCACGGCGTTGTGCATGTAGAAGCCCTGCACGATCGTGTCGGCCATGCCGCGCTTGAAGAACGGCAGGTAGCCCATCACCGCCACCACCGCGATCCAGCCGCAGGCCGCCAGGATGAACCAGCAGGCGATGTAGATGCCCTTGGTCTGGCGGCGGACGATCATGCGGTAGAAGACCCAGCCCAGCACGAGCACCGCCGCGGCGATCAGGCCCATGGCCCAGATCGGGTACTCGCGGTACTCGCGGCCCCCGTGGAGCTGTCCGATGAGCAGGGCCACCGAGCCGCCCACGACGCCCGCGTTCCACAGCCACAGGGCCAGGTTGCTGCTGCGTAGCTCGATCTCGTCCATCGTGATGCGCGAGCACTTGGGCACCACGTACAGGCACAGCGCGAGCAGCGTCATCGAGGCGAAGCCGAACAGCATGCTCATCGTGTGCAGCGGCCGCAGGCGGCCGTAGGAGAGCAGCGCCGAGTCGGCCAGGAACTCCGGGTCCACGTGGCGGTAGGCCTCGATCAGGCCCACCGCGCTGCCCAGCAGCAGCCAGAACACGCCGCTGAAGAGCCAGCGATGGACCAGCCGCGCGAAGCGCGGGTCCGTGCCCGCCGCCGCCACGAACACCGGGATGCCGACCGGGATCTTCAAGGGCGCAGGCTCCTCGTGGCGTGCCCAGGGCTGGAGCCCCATTCGACGCCGATGTCGGGTACGTGCCGGGGCACGATACCCGTCGGATTGGACAGCCGCAACCGCTGCCGGATCGTCCGCGGCCCGTGCGCGCACGTAGGCTGAAGGGCCCCGCCCGTCCCTCCGTGGAGTCACCGATGCAACGCTTCGCCCCCCTCGCCTGGCTCGTCCCCACGCTGCTCGTGGCCACGCTGTGGCTCACGACCGCGCGCGTCCCCGCCGCTCCCGAGCCCCCGGAGATCGCCTACGAGTACAAGCACCTGATCCTGCCCCTGGAGCGCAAGCTCGAGGAGTACGAGAAGGCCGACGCGGTCCTGCTCGAGGCCCTGCGCCGCTCGGGCGAGGAGGGCTGGGAGCTGGTCAGCGCCTACGAGCCCGGCCACGGCGTCATGGTGGCCCAGCGGGCCACGGTCGAGTTCTGGCTCAAGCGCTCGTACGTCCCGGCGGGGCGTCGCTAGACTCGCCGCTCACCTCGCGGGCGGGATCGTGGGCTCGTCCACGGGGCAGTCCTTCGGCGGGATGCCGAAGGGGCAGCCGTAGCCGGGGACCGGGCGCAGCGGCTGCGCCGGAGCACGGCCGGCCAGGACGTCCTCGAGGGCCGGGGGCAGCCAGGTCTCGGTGGGTTTCTTGAGGTCGTTGTCGAAGGTGCCGCGGTAGCGCAGCTGGCCGTTGGCGTCCATGATCGCGAACTGGGCGGCCTCGCGGAAGCCCAGCTGACGGCACAGGCGCTGCGTCGGATCGTAGAGCATGCCGTAGGGCGGACGGCCGTCGGCGCTGCGCGGCCTGCCGGTGGCCTTGACCGGCGCGCTCCAGGCGGCCAGCAGGCGGGCGGCGATCTTCTCGCCGTTGTCGTTCACGTCGCCCGCGACGGCCACGAAGCGCACGCCCAGCGGCTTGAAGCGTTCGATCACGGGCAGCAGCCGGTCGTCCACGATGTCCACGCAGGGGCAGGTGACGCTCCAGGCATAGAAGACGGTAGCCTGGGCGCCGAAGACCGAGTGCAGGCGCAGCGCGTCGCCGACGACGTTGCGCACCTCCTGGTCCTCGAGGGCCTCGCCGATCTCGAGCTTGATCGGGCCCTGAGCCTCGAGCGCCGCCCCGACCGGGTCGCTGCCGAGCTGGGCCTTCACGGCCCAGGCCGAGAGCGCGATGACCGCGCCGGCGATCCACAGGTCGGGACGTCTCGTGGCGGCGAGCATGCCGGCTAGCGTAGCGCGCCGCGCGGGGGAGGCGATGGCGCGCGCCCACAGGTACCGTGGGCCCGCGTGAGCAATCCTCCCTCGCCGGCCCCCGCCCCCGCCGTGGTCCCGCTGGGGGTGGCCCGCGCCGCCGCCGCGCGGCTGCTGGGGCGGCTCGAGCGCAACGACAGCGCCCTGCGCCTGGCGGTGGCCGGCGAGACGCGCCGCATGGCGCCGTGGGTCAGCCGGCTCGACCTGCTCGCCACCGCGCACGAGGCCGGCCCGCTGCTGGATGCGCTGGCGGCGGCTCCCCGCGTGGCGGCCGTCCTGGCGCGCGGCGAGCGCAGCGTCGAGGTGCGTCTCGAGGACGGGCTCGGCGTGCGCCTGGAGGTGCTGGCCGACGAGGCCGAGTTCGGGCCAGCGCTCGTGCGCGCCACGGGCCCGGCGGCCTACGTGGGCCTGCTCGAGGCGCGTGCCCAGGCCCTGGGCCTCTCCTGGAAGGGGCACACGCTCTGGGAGGGACGCGAGCGCCTGTCGCTGTGGGAAGAGGCCGAGGTCTACGAGCGCCTGGGTCTGGAGCGTCCGGCGCCCGAGCGCCGGGAGCGCGCGCTGCCGGGCGCGGAGGTCGTCGATCCCGTGGCCATGACGGAGATCCGCGGCGCGGCGGGCCTCTACGTCAAGCCCGGCGGCGGGCGCTACGGGTTGGAGGAGATGGCCGCCCGCGCGCAGCGCGAGGGCTACGAATGGTCGTTGCTGATCGCGGCCGCGGGCGAGGCTCCCAAGGTGGAGCAGGCCGAGGAGGCGCTCGCCAGCTGGAACGATGACGCACAGACGCGTGCGCCCGGGCGGCTGGCCCTCGAGGTGGCCCTGGACGCGCCCGAACTGCACGCCGCCCAGGGTCCCCTGCTGCTGGCCTGCTCCGCGGCCGCCGACGCGGCGCACAGCGCCGCCCTGCTCGCCGCGGCGCGAGACCCGCGCTACGACGCGCTCTGGTGGCGCCCGCCCCCCGCGCCCCCCCGCCCCTCGGAGAAGGCGCCCGATCTGCGACCGCTGCTCGATCTCCTGGCGAGGACGGGCGCCGCGCTGGCGGTCTCGCCGCCCCCCCACCATCCGCGCCCCGAGCCGGGCCTGCTCGAGGCGGCCCTGGCGCGCAACGTGCCGCTGCTGCTGCTGGCCGAGGCACGCGACCTCGTCGGGATCGACGACCTCGTCCTGAGCGTCGGCCTCGCGCGTCGTGCGGGCGCGCGCAAGGAGCAGGTGCTCAACACCTTGGACCTTGCCGGCTTCGACGCCTGGCTGGCGCAGCGCCGCGCGCGCGCTCTCGACCCCTCGTGAGCACGCCGCGCCGCCACGCAGCCCCGGGCCGACGCAGGCGAGGCGCCGACCCGACGGAGGCCGCCGCCACGCTCGCAGCGCTCACGGCCCTCTACCCTGACGCGCGCTGCGCGCTCGAGCACAGGAACGCCTTTGAGCTGCTGGTGGCCACGATCCTCTCGGCCCAGTGCACCGACGTGCGCGTGAACCTGGTCACGCCCGAGCTGTTCCTGCGCTGGCCCACCGCGCATGCGCTGGCACGGGCCTCCCAGGCCGAGCTCGAGGGCGTGATCCGCTCCACCGGCTTCTTCCGCAACAAGGCCAAGAACCTGCTCGGCATGGCCCGACGCCTGGTGGAGGCCTACGGGGGGCACGTGCCGCGGGCCATGGAGGACCTGCTCACGCTCCCCGGCGTGGCCCGCAAGACGGCCAATGTGGTGCGCGGGGTGAGCTGGGGCCTGGCCGACGGGGTGGTGGTGGACACCCACGTGGCGCGCCTCGCCGGCCGCCTCGCCTGGAGCCGCGAGACGACCCCCGAGAGGATCGAGCGCGACCTGATGGCCCTCTTCCCGCGCGAGGCCTGGATCCGCCTCTCGCACGTGCTGATCCACCACGGCCGCGGCCTGTGCCAGGCCCGCAAGCCGCGCTGCGCCGCCTGTCCGGTGCGCGCGGGCTGCCCCGCCGCCGTGTGAGCGACCACCATCCCGTCGCGCGGCCGAGCGCCGCGCTGGGCTGGGGGCGCTCGGGCCCCCGCGTCGTCCTGATGTAGGAAGACTACACGGCGTCCTCCGCGGCGGCCCTCCGCACCCCATCCAGCGCGGCGATGACTTGGGTTCGGCTTCGCGGGCCCCTTCGGGGCCCGTGCCTGCGATGGCTATCGGGCTAGCACCCGAGCGCCACAAGACCCCGTACGGCGATGTAGGATTCCCCAAGACCCCCGCTACCTGGAGACCCCCATGGCCCCCACCTACGAGTGGACCTCCGCCCCCGCCACCGCCGAAGTGGCCCTCGAGCGCCGCGCCTTCCTGAAGCGCACCTACGGGCACCTGCTCGGCGCCGTGATGGGCTTCGTCATCGTCGAGCTGATCTTCTTCAAGATGGGCTGGGCCCGGGGCCTGACCCAGACGCTCGCGAGCAGCCAGAGCGGCTGGCTGCTCGTGCTGGGCGGCTTCATGCTGGTGGGCTGGATGGCCTCGCGTACGGCGGCCTCCTCGCTCTCGCAGGGCGCGCAGTACGCGGCCCTGGCGCTCTACGTGGTGGCCGAGGCGATCATCTTCGTGCCCATGCTCTACCTCGCCAACGAGTACGCGCCGGGGGCGATCCAGAGCGCGGGCGTGATCACGCTGCTGGGCTTCGCGGGCCTCACGGCCATCGCCTTCCTGATGGGCGAGGACTTCACCTTCCTGGGCGGCATCCTGCGCTGGGTCGGGATCTGCGCCTTGCTGGCGATCGTGGCTGCGGTGCTCTTCCGCTTCGAGCTCGGCACCTGGTTCTCGGTGCTGATGATCGCCTTCGCCGGCGCCGCGGTGCTGCGCGACACCAGCGCGATCATGCTGCACTACCCCTCGGACCGGCACGTCGCGGCGGCGCTCGCGCTGTTCGCCTCGGTGGCGCTGATGTTCTGGTACGTCCTACGCCTGATCATGGCTTCCCGCCGCTAGGCGCGCGCGACTCCAGCAACCAGGCCCGGCGATGCGCACCTTCCCCCGCGTCTCGCCGGGCCTGACGGCCCGCCTGATGGAGGTCGTCGGCCGCGAGCACGTGCTCGCCGACCAGGCCGCGCGCGAGCACTACGGCCAGGACGAGACCGAGGACCTGCTCTACCCCCCCGAGGTCGTGGTGCGGCCCGCCTCCACGACCGAGGTCGCGCGCGTGCTGGCGCTGGCGCACGAGGCCGGCGTGCCCGTCACGCCGCGCGGCGCCGGCAGCGGGCTCTCCGGCGGCGCGCTGCCGGTCTTCGGCGGCATCCTGCTGACGCTCGAGCGCCTCGACAAGATCGTCGAGCTCGACCTCGACAACCGCATGGCGGTCGTGCAGCCCGGCGTGATCACGGCCACGCTCCACGCGCGCGCACTCGAACACGGCCTCTACTACCCCCCCGACCCCGCCAGCAGCGCCTACTGCCAGATCGGCGGCAACCTGGCCGAGAACGCGGGCGGCCCGCACGCCGTCAAGTACGGGCTCACGCGCGACTACGTGCTGGCGCTCGAGGCCGTGCGCATCGACGGCGGCGTCTTCCGCACGGGCGGCAAGCTCAAGAAGGACGTGGCCGGCTACGACCTCACGCACCTACTGGTGGGCAGCGAGGGCACGTTGGCGGTGATCACCGAGGCCACGCTCCGGCTGATCCCCGCGCCGCGCGCGCGGCGGCTGGTGCTGGCGCCCTTCGCCAGCCTGGAAGCCGCCGCCCGCGGCATGCTGGCCGTCTGGCGCTCCCCGGTCACGCCCTCGGCCCTCGAGATCATGGAGCGCTCGGCCATCCAGGCCGCCGCGCACCACCTGGGCCGTCGCGTCCCCGGACAAGACGCCGAGGCGCTGCTCTACGTCGAGGTCGACGGCATGGACGAGGCCCAGGTCGAGCGCGACGCCGCCACGCTCGGCGAGGTGCTGCTCGCCGCCGGCGCCGACGACGCGCTCTTCGCTGAGACCCCGCAGCGCACGGCCGAGCTGTGGAGCGTGCGCAAGGCCATCGGCGAGGCCGTGCGCGCCATCGGCCCCTACGTCGAGTGCGACACCTCCGTGCCCCCCGCACGCGTGCCCGAGCTGCTCGCCGGCGTGCGCGCCGTGGCCGCGCGCTTGGGCGTGCGCCAGATCTCCTACGGCCACGCCGGCGACGGCAACATCCACGTCAACGTGCTGGCCGCCTCGGGTGGACCTCCAGGGGGCGCGGGGGGCAGGGGTCCCGCCCTCGAAGCGGCCATCGAGGCCATCTTCCACGTCGCCATCGGCCTGGGCGGCACGATCACCGGCGAGCACGGCGTGGGCTGCGCGCAGAGCCGCCACCTGCCCCTGTGCCGCGACCCGGTGGCCCTCGACGTGATGCGCTCGCTCAAGCACGCGCTCGACCCGCGGGGCCTGCTCAACCCAGGCAAGGTCTTCGACGAGCCCCTCCCCCCGCCGCGTCACCTGGGGGCCTGATCCCTCGGGGCAGGGTGCGCAATCCTCCGGGCCTCGCGGCTTCCATGCGTAGATACGACACGCAGCACGCCGCGCGCGCTGCAGCGAACCGTGATCCCCGCGCTCCCCGCCCCCTACGTCGAACACCTGGTCCACCCTCGAGGGGTGGGCGACGTGACCCTGGCCCAGGCCGCGGGCGAGGTGGGCAGCATGGTGGGCGGCGCTGGCGTGCGCGTGACGCTGGCCTGGCGCCAGGACGAGCGCGGACGCGCCGTGATCGGCGAGGTCATGGCGCGCTCCTTCGCCAGCCACGCCCTGGTGGCCCCCGCCTCGGCGCTGGTCGAGGCGGCGGCCGGCCTGGTCTACGAGGACGCCGTGCTGCTGGGGGCCGCAGCGCTCGAGCAGGCACTGCGCGGACCCGGGCCCGACGCGCCGCCGCTGCCCGCGCCCGTGCTGCGTGGCTGCGAGCAGGTGGCCGAGGCCTTCCTGCGCGCGCTGGGGACCGAGACGCACGGGCGGCCCGCCGACCCGCTGGGCATGGGCATCCTCGTCTGCCGCTGCCTGGGGGTGGGCGACCGGCAGGTGCGCCAAGCCATCCGTGAGGGCGCGCGTACGCCTGAGGAGGTCGGCGAGCGCTGCCGCGCCGGCACCGGCTGCCGCTCCTGCCGTCCCGACCTCTGGACCCTGATCGACGAAGAGCTGCTCGCCGCCAGCAGCGCGCCGCGCGGCGTGACCGACCCGGTCGCGCGCATCGTCTGGGCGCGTGGGGCACGCGAGCTGCGCTGCCTGGGCCTGACCCTAAGCTCGGTGGAGGTCGGGCCCGAAGGCGTGGCCATCTCGGTGGAGGCCGCCCGCGCCCAGCCCGACACCCTGGACCTGGGCGCCGTGGCGCTCATCCGCCACCTGCTGCGCGAGACGGTGGCTCCCCACCTGAGCGTGAGCCTCAGGAACGGGCACGCCAGGGCCTAGGCGCAGGGGAGGCTCCTCCGGAGCCCCCGGGCCGCGACGCGCGGCCCTCTACCTCCCTCCCTTTTCTGCCGATCTCCCTGCCCAGACACCCAGGCGAGCCCTCGGGCTCACCCCGGGCGGCGGGCCGGCCCCCGGGCGCGGTCGGGACCCCCCGACCGCGAGGAACGGCGTGGGAGCCTCAGACCATGAGCACGACCACGAAGGCCCTCTTCACGCTCGAGGAGGCTGTGCGGGCCCTCCCCTTGGTGCGCGCCATCGTGGGCGACCTGGTGGCCGACTTCCGCGCGCTGCGCACGGCTGGGCGCGAGCGCCGCGCGCTCAAGGTGGAGGGTGGCCCCTTGGCGGCCCAGCGTCACGCGCGCGCGCTCGAGATACATGTCCAAGAGCTCAGCGACCGGGTGGAGGGCTGCTTGAAGGAACTCCAGGCGCTGGGCCTGGAGGTGCGCGACCTCGAGCTGGGCATGGTGGACTTCCCCACGCTCCTGGGGTCCGAGCCGGCCTTCTTCTGCTGGCGCGTGGACGACGCGACCATCGCCTTCTGGCACAGCGCCGACAAGGGCCACCGCGAGCGGCTGCCCCTCGAGTCGAGCGCCCTTCCCGTCGCCTGACCCGCCTCGTAGGGCATGGGGTCGTCTGGCCTGACGGCGGACGGGCGGGGCGCCGGAGCGGGCGCGGCGCTGCGGGTGCTCCTCCTGACGTAGACAGACTACGCGGCGTCGTCGCCCCCTTTGCGGCGCGCCTCGCCCGGAGCCCCGGTCCCGCGGAGCACGCCCTCGGCTTGGCAGTCGAATGACCCCACGACCGCTCGTAGGCTGGCCCCATGGCCAGCCTCTTCACGCGCATCGTCCAGGGCGAGATCCCCTGCCACAAGGTCTGGGAGGACGCCCAGCACCTCGCCTTCCTCGACATCGTGCCCATCCAGCCGGGGCACACGCTGGTGAACCCCAAGCGCGAGGTGGGCTACCTCTTCGACCTCTCGGCCGAGGAGCAGGCGGCGCTGTGGCGCGCCGTGCGCACGGTGGAGGCCGGGCTCAAGCGGGCCACCGGCTGCAAGCGGGTGTGCTTGATGGTGGTGGGCTGGGAGGTGCCGCACGTGCACGTGCACCTCGTCCCCACGAACGCCGCCAGCGAGTTCCCGGTGCCGCCGAAGATGAAGCAGAGCCCGGAGCAGCTGGCGCAGACGGCGCAGAGGGTCGGCGCGCTGCTCAGGGCTTGACGAGGGAGAGGAACTCCTGACGCGTCTTCGGGTCGCTGCGGAAGCGGCCCAGCATGCACGAGGTGACCGTGCTGCTGTTCTGCTTCTCCACGCCGCGCATCATCATGCACAGGTGCTGGGCCTCGACCAGCACGCCCACGCCGCGCGGCTTGAGCGCGGCTTCCAGCGCCGAGGCGATCTGCACCGTCAGGCGCTCCTGCACCTGCAGCCGGCGCGCGAAGACGTCTACCACGCGGGCGAGCTTGGAGAGCCCCACGATGCGCCGGTCGGGGAGGTAAGCCACGTGGGCGCGCCCGAAGAAGGGCAGCAGATGGTGCTCGCACAGGCTGTAGAGCTCGATGTCCTTGACCACCACCATCTCGTCGCTGTCGCTCTCGAAGACCGCGCCCGACAGCAGCGCCTTGACGTCCTGGCCGTAGCCGCTGGTCAGGTAGGTGAGCGTGCGCGCGACGCGCTCGGGCGTCTTGGTCAGCTCGCGGCGCGCTCCGTCCTCGCCCAAGGCGGGCAAGATCTTGGCGACCGCCTTGGCGATCTCCTTCTGCGCCGGCGTGGCGGGTCCCTGCGGAGGCTGGCTCATGGGCTAGAGCCTAGCGTGGGGAGATGCAGGCCGGCAGCCGGCGCCGGCCCGGTCAGATCCCCCGGAGGAGGTCGATGGCCTTCCGCACGTCCACCCGCACGTCGGGATCGGGATCGCTCAAGGCCTGCTCCAGCTCCGGCAGGATGCCGGGGCCGTGGCGCACCAGCTCGGCGACGGCCTCCTCGCAGGCGCGTGACTCGCCGCCCCGCAGGATCTCGAGCAGCTCGGACACCGGCGTGAGCGCCTGCCCAGGTCCTTCGCCCTCGTACTCGCGGTCGGGGGACGGGGTGTCCCAGGAGAGCTCCGGCTCGACCGGCTCCACCACGGGCGTCAGCGGCGCCGAAGCGAGCCCGCTCGGCGGCGGCTCAGGCTCCTCCGCGGCGCCTGCCTCCGCCGGCGCCGCGTCGGGCCCCATGAGCGGCGGAGGCACCTCGCCTTGCCACCACACGCCCTGGGCTGCGTTCGTCTTGCAGACCAGGGTACGCGCGCTGCCGTCGCGCAGGTGGAACACGACGTCGTAGCCGCGCTCGTTGCGATCGCCGCTCAAGTTGGGCGTCATCTGCTGCAGCACCGCGCCGCGCAGCAGCAGGTCGTCACGCACGCGCTCACGGTCCATCGAGACCACCAGCCTGCGACCACGCAGGAGCAGCCACACCACTCCGCCCGCGGCCAGCAGATAGACTGCGGCGGAGACGAGCTCGCTGCCCGCGAGAAACGGCGAGCTCCCGTGGCAGAGGGCGGCCATGCGGAAACCTCCAGGGCACGAGGGGAGCGAAGCATGGTGCGATGGCAAGCATGGTGCGAGAGGAGGGACTCGAACCCTCAATGGCCTTGCGGCCGCAGGCTCCTAAGGCCTGTGCGTCTGCCAATTCCGCCACTCTCGCAAGTGCGAAGGTAGGTCAAGCGCCCAGCTCCCGAGCGGCGCGCTGGGCTGCGGGCGCTCGGGCCACCGCGTCGTCCTACTGTAGAAAGACTACACGGCGTCCTCCGCGGCGGCCCTCCGCACCGCATCCAGCGCGTCGATGCGCGGACAACGCCTCGCCGGAGGATGGACCGCGCCTCGTGCTCGCGTTCTGCAGCGAACGTGAGACGGGGGACTGCCGCGCCTCGTGCCGGACGTTCAGCGACCGAAGAGGCGGCGTAGGAAGCCGCCGGCAGGAGGCGCCGGGTCGAGCGCGGCCGGCACGCGAGAGGCGGCCGGTCCGGCCGGCGCGTGGGTGGCGGCCGGACCCGCCGCCAGCGCCAGCACGTCGCCCAGACCGGCCAGGGCGAGCAGGTCGGCCTCGCCTGGGGGCTGCGAGCTGGGAACGAGGTAGACCACCAGCGCACCCGCCGGCCCCCCGGCAGCGCGCAACGGGACGGCGAAGGTGTCGCTGCTGCCCAGCACCTGCGCGAGGAAGCTTTCGGCGCTCAGTTCCTCGTCCAGGTCGAGCGCGCTGACGCAAGTGTTGCGTTCGACAGCCAGGCTTGCCAGGCGTGCATCGATGGTCTCGACGCGCGCGCGGGCCAGCGTCTTCAGCCGTGCCAGCGCGCCCAGGGGATCGCTTACGGCCTCCGCCCAGCCGTCGGCCGAGCCGTGCAGCGTCAGCAGCAGCGCCCCAAAGTGGGCGGCGACCGCGTGGGCGATCTCCGGCGCGAGCAGGCTGCGCTCAAGGCCCCGTGCCCGCGCCCCCAGGCCCACGAGCAGACCGTAGACCGACCGCTCGCGTGTGCTGACTACGGTGCCCATGGCCCCCCTTAACGACAGGCCCCGGGTCCAAGTTGAGTCCGCTCAGGCCTGAAAATGGGCTTGAGGGGCAAGTTGTCTAACGGATCGGACGCTCGAAGAGCCTCTGCAACTCCTCCTCCCGCCGCTGGAAGAGCCCCTGGGCCTCATGCGTGCACCAAGCGCGGTAGCGCTCCCAGCCACCCGACGCCGCGGCCACCCAGGCGTCGTGCAACGCCAGGCCGAAGGGGTCGTCCTGCGCCAGCCCCTCCCGGGCGCCGGGGTCGGCCGCCAGCTGGGCCGCGACCGCCCCTGCCACGTGGCAGGCCCGCACGTGGGTCAGGGCGGCCGGCTCCGCGCCCTCCACGGCCAGATCCGGCCAGAGCTGCTCGCGCAGATGCACCACATCCAGGCTGAAGTCGCCTGTCGTGAGCGCCGGACCCAGCGCCACGCTGCGGTAGAGGCGGCTCAACAGCTCCGCTGCCCCTGCATCGACCGCGTCCGGCCTCGCGGCCGCCGAGGCCGTGACCTGTGGCGCCGGGGAGGCGGGGGACGGCTCCTGCGGGGAGTCTCCGCATGCCGCCTGTAGGCCCGCCAACAGCAGCGATGCCACGTGCGGGGCGAGACGTCGGAAGGCATGGGTCGCGGCCATCCACGCGATGCTAGAGGCACCCCAGGACTCGCCGTCCCCGGAGCCGCCCGTATTCATATGTATTCTGCAACTATCTGGCGGATCGCTGCTTTGAGCGATCCGCCGGGGGGGGTAGGCTCCGCCCCCGAGTCGGCCCCACGCACGCCGCTCGCCTCCCGCGGAGACTGCCCCATGCCCCAGGTGGCCGAACTGCTGCAGGTGATCGACGTGGACGGCAAGACCAAGGGCAAGGGGCCTGCGCTCAAGGCCGAGGACCTCAAGACCCTCTTCCGCGCCATGCTCGCGACGCGGCTCTTCGACCAGCGCGGCATGAACCACCAGCGCCAGGGCCGCATCGGCTTCTTCGTGCCCTCCAGCGGGCAGGAGGCGAGCCAGATCGGCGCCGGCTACGCCATGGCGAGCGAGGACTGGATCTTCCCCTCCTACCGCACGCACTCGCTGGCGATCTTGAAGGGCGTGTCGTGGCGCAAGCTCTACGACCAGCTGTGGGGCAACGCCACCGATGAGGTCAAGGGCCGCCAGATGCCCAACCACTTCAGCTTCAAGGACATCCGCTGGGTCTCGATCTCCTCGCCCATCGGCACGCAGATCACCCACGCCGCCGGCGCCGCGCGCGCCATGCAGGTGCGCGGCGAGAAGGCCTGCGTCTGGGCCTGGTTCGGCGACGGAGGCACCTCGAGCAACGACTTCCACGCGGGCCTGAACTTCGCCGGCGTCTGGAAGGCCCCCTGCGTGTTCATGTGCGAGAACAACCACTGGGCCATCTCCGTGCCGCAGGAGAAGCAGACCGCCAGCGCGACCTTCGCCGAGAAGGCCGTCGCCTACGGCATGCGCGGCGTGCGCGTGGACGGCAACGACGTGCTGGCGGTCTACGAGGCCTCCAAGGAGGCGCGCGAGCGCGCCGTGCGCGGCGAGGGCCCGACGCTGATCGAGACCGTCACCTTCCGCATGGGTCCCCACTCCTCCAGCGACGACCCCAAGCGCTACCAAGCGGCAAGCCTGTTCGAGGCCTGGCAGAAGAAGGACCCCATCGAGCGCTTCCGCGTCTGGCTCAAGGCCAAGAAGCTCTGGACCCAGGCCTGGGAAGACGAGCTCACGAAGCAGATCCAGGACGAGATCGGCAAGGCCGTCGAGGCGGCCGAGGCCACGCCCGCCCCCGCCATCGAGACGCTCTTCGACGACGTCTACGCCACGCTGCCCAAGATGCTCCAGGAGCAGAAGGCCGGCCTGCTCGAGCAGATCCGGCGCAGCGGCGAGATCGAGAAGGCCGGCGGGGCCTTCCCGCTCTAGGCCGCGCCCCCGCCCTC
>JANOFW010000205.1:0-9404 GCA_031413835.1 Planctomycetia bacterium | reverse complement strand
CGGCTACCTCAAGATCCTGAGCGACGAGTCCGCTCCCCCGGCGTGAGCGGACGGCGCACGTGCCCGGGCGACGCCTGCCGCGCTCCCGCTCAGAGGTTCTCCACCCAGAGGGCCTTCTCGCGCACGACGTGGACGATGAGGCGGAACATGGAGTAGTCGGGGGCGATCTCCTTCATGGTCTCCTCGTTGAGCTGGCCGGCGAAGCGACCGGAGTCGGAGAGGTTGCGGATCTGGGCCAGCGAGATGCCCAGGTGGTCGGCGGCGAAGATCATGCGCTGGCGCGGATCGGTGGTCTGCTGCATGCCCTCTTCCTGCAGGAAGAAGTGGCTGATGGAGTGCTGCACCTTGCCCAGGCCCCAGCGGAACTCGGCCGCCATGGGCGAGGAGCCGTAGCGACGGCGCATCTCGGCGCTGTCCACCAGCACGTTGCAGCGCTCGGGGTAGGTCACCGTGATGGGGAAGGCCTGGATCTCGAGCCACCACTTCAGCGCGGGCACATCGTCGAAGATGCCCTTGGTCCAGGGGTGGCCGGGCTGCGCCTCCTCGACCACGACGACGTCGTTGCCGGTGGAGGAGCCGGAGTACTGCGCCACGTAGCCCGGGAAGCAGGGCTCGATGGTGTGCGTGAGGGCCCAATCCGTCGCCATCAGGTAGCCGCCGACGTTGACGAACCAGCGCAGGCGCTCCATGGAGTCCTTGTCGACGGTGCCCTCGCAGTTCACCAGGATCACCTGGTTGGGGTTGAGGCCCGCCTCCTTGAGCTCCTGGGCGCGCAGCAGCGTGTGCGGGATCGCGAGGTGCCCGAGCACGCGCTCCACGTGGTCCCAGGCGCCGCTCACGACCAGGATGCGGGCCTTCTGCAGGATCTCGACGTTGCGCTTGCGGGCCTCGCGTGACTGCGTGACCTCGTCCTTCTCGTGCTTGTAGCGCGCGGCCTTGTCCTCCTCCTCCTCGCGCTTGAGCTCGACCTCGATCTCCTCCTTCGTGCGTCGGCTGCGCTTGATCAGGACGAGGTCCTTGCTCTCCTTGGCGTGCCAGTCGAGCCAGCGGTCGGGCTTCGTCCCCAGCTTCTGCTTGGTGAGGATCTGGAGGTTGGCCAGGCACACGCCGCGTACGACGGGGTCCTTGTCCTCCAGGCCGCGAGCCAGGTGCGGGATGGCCCCGATGGCGCGCAGGCGCCCGGTGCCCTCGAGCGCCGCTGCCCGGATCTTCCAGCTCTTGTGCGTCAGCAGCGGCTCGAGCAGCGGCAGATCCTCCGCGATGCCCAGCGTGCCCACGCTCGCCGCGGAAGCGCTGGCCACGCGCCAGTCCTCGTCCGTCAGGAACGGTATGAGCGCGGCGATGCCGGCGGCGTCGCCCTGGTCGGCGACGTCCACCACGAAGCGCAGGCGCACCTCGACGGAGGCGTCCTTCAAGATCTGCGCTGCCAGCCCCCGGAAGGCCTCGCGCGGGGCCGTCGCGGCGAGCGCGCTCACCGCCTCGACGCGAACGACGACCTCGCCGTCGCCCAGGCACGTGGTCAAGACCGGCAGGGAGGCCGCATCGCCCAGCCGCCCCAGGGCGCGGACGGACGTGGAGCGCACCCGCGGGTCCTTGTGGGTGGCCCACGACTCGACCTGACCTCGCAGGGCCGCGGCCCCGCACTCGCCCACGACCCGCGCCAGCCTGCGCACCTGGCGTACGTCCTTGGCCTCGGCCAGCCGTTCCTGGATCGCGGCCGCGGCGGCCTCGGCACCCGCGGCGGCCAGGGCCCGCGCCACGCGCGTCGGCACGTAGCCGTCGTCGTCCTCCTGCAGCAGCACCTCGCGCACGAGCCGCGAGAGCGCCTGCGCGCCGCCGATCCGGATGAGGGCCTCCAACGCACCAGCGTAGGGCCCGAAGTCCTTGGCCTCGCGCTCTCCGAGCGGCTCCTCGAGGAGCTCGAGGGCCTTCGCCCGAGCGGCCTCGTTCCTCCCGAGCCAGCCGAGCGCACGCGCCGCCGCGGCCGCCACGAGCTCTTCCTTGTGGTGCACGTACTCGCGGAACTTGGGCAGCAGATCGGGTGCGGCGAGCCGGCCCGCCGCCTCGACCCCGCGCGCCTTCTCGACGACCTTCTTGGCCGACCGCGCGTTCTTGAGCAGCCGCTCGCCCGCCTCCGTGGCCTTGAGGCTGCCCAGGCTCTCGAGCGCGGCCTCGCGCACGCGGTGGATCTCGCCGCTGACAGCGAGTCCCCGCAGGCCCTCCTGCAGCTCCTCGCCGCCCAGTTTCCCAGCCGCCTGGCAGGCGCGCACCTGCACCGCCCAGTCCAGGTCGGCGAGGTAGCGCACGAGCACGCGCGCGGCCTTGCCCGGGCCTGCCGCCTCGAGGGACTCCACGGCCTTCAGGCGGACGGTCCAGTCGCCGCTCTGGAGGGCCTTCTCGGCATCCAGGACGGGGTCGTCCTCGCCGCGCGCCGCCGGCGCCGCGCTCAGCGCCAGAGCCAGTCCGATCAGCGCCCCAACTCGCCGCACGTTGCACATGCCCGCATGGTAGCCCGCCTGGTCGGGGGCGTGGCGGGCCCCGGGGAGGTGGTGCGGGCGAAGGGAGTCGAACCCCTAACCTTCGGATCCGTAGTCCGATGCTCTATCCAATTGAGCTACGCCCGCGTGGAGATCCGCGGGGGGGGAAGGTAGCCGGGGGGCTGGGGGGCGGCAAGCACGCGTGGGAGAGAGAGGCTCAGGCGAGGCGGTGCGCGGCCCAGCCGATGACCCGCATCGGGCCCTGGGGGGCGCGGCAGGTGCAGATCGGTGCGGGAGCGCCGACGGAGGCCCGGACGGGCTCGGCGGCAGCCGCGGCGCTGGCGGCGGGAGCGAGGAGCAGCGCGGCCGGCGCCGCGGCCAGGAGCAGCGCCCGACGGCTGACGCTCGAAGCTCGGAGCGGCTCGGGGACCGTGCGGGGTTGCGGCATGGACGACCTCCGTGGGCGCGCGCCAGCCTACGCCGAGGCGCGCGGGAACAACGTCGGCGCGGGGCGCCTCGTCCCGGCCTCAGGCGCCGCGTCTTCACGGCGTTTTCGCGTGCAGGGGGGGGCAGCACATCCTAGGATTCGCCGCTCTCCCGCGGGAGGACGCCGCGCACGCCGCGAGCACCCGCCGGGACGGAGGCCAGGGTCCCCCGACCGTGAGCAAGAAGCCCAAGCAGCAAGCCGCATCGAAGACCCTCCAGCGACCCGGCGCGGCCACGCCGTCGGCGCCCCCCCGGGCCGTGTCCGCCCCCCCGGCCCCCCGGACCAAGAGCGCCGCCGCCTCGAAGGAGGGCCCGCGCGGGACGATCGTGCTGGCCTTCTCGGGAGGCCTCGACACGACCTTCCTGGCGCTGTGGCTCAAGGAGCAGACGGGGAGCGAGATCGTCACGGTCACCGTGGACACGGGCGGCTTCGCGCCGGGCGAGCTCGACGACATCGCGCGGCGCGCCAAGGCGCTGGGCGTGAAGGAGCACCGCACGGTGGACGCCAAGCAGGTCGTCTTCGACCGGTTCGTGTCGTACCTGATCAAGGGCAACTGCCTGCGCGGCGGCACCTACCCGGTGAGCGTGGGCGCCGAGCGCACCGCGCAGGCCGAGGCGGCGGTCAAGGTGGCGCGCGCGATCGGGGCCGGGGCCATCGCCCACGGCTCCACGCGCGCGGGCAACGACCAGATCCGCTTCGACGTGGCCATCCGCGCGCTGGCGCCCGAGCTCACCATCCACGCCCCCATCCGCGAGCTGGGCTGGTCGCGCCAGCAGGAGAGCGACTGGCTGAAGGAGCGCGGGGTCACGATCCCCGCCAAGACCGTGGCCTACTCGGTCAACGAGGGGCTCTTCGGGACCACCATCGGCGGCAAGGAGACCCACGACCCCTGGGCCATGCCGCCCGAAGCCGCCTACACCGCCACGGTCTCGCCGCTCGCGGCCCGGGACGAGCCCGAGGAGCTGCTGATCGGCTTCGAGCGTGGCGTGCCCGTCTCCCTCGACGGCAAGACGCTCGGCGGCCCGGCGCTGGTGGCGGCGTTGAACGCGCGCGCCAAGCCGCACGGCGTGGGCCGCGGCATCCACCTGGGCGACACGATCCTGGGCGTGAAGGGCCGGCTGGCCTTCGAGGCCCCCGGCCCCCTGGTGCTGATCCAGGCCCACCGCGACCTCGAGAAGCTGGTCCAGACCCGCTGGCAGGCCTTCTGGCGCGAGACGCTGGGCTCGTTCTACGGCAACCTGATGCACGAGGGCCTCTACTACGACCCGGTGATGCGCGACCTCGAGGCCTTCCTCGACTCGGTGAACGCGCGCGTGACCGGCGACGTGCGCGTGCGGCTCTTCAAGGGCGCCGTGAGCGTCGTGGGCGTGCGCTCGCCCCACTCGCTGATGAACCCGGCCGTGGCCGTCTACGGCGAGGGCGCCTCGGCCTGGACGGGCGAGGAGGCCGCGGGCTTCGCGAAGATCTACGGCATGGCCACCAGCCTGGCCATGCGGGTCGCGGACGTGACGGCGCCGCCGGCAGCGAAGCCGCCGGCCAGGAAGGAGACCCGCTCGTGAAGGTCCGCTGGCACAAGCTCGGCAGCGTCGTCCACCGCTTGAACCTGCCCAAGGAGGTCGAGTTCAGCCGCCAGATCGACGCGCGCGTCGGCACGGTGCTGGTGGTGAAGGCGCTGGAGGAGAAGCGCGTCTACGACGTGATGGAGCTCACCACCGGGCGCATGGCCCACATCAGCAAGGGCGACGTGATCGTGGGCGCCCTGGGCCGCCGCGGCGCGCTGCGCGGCTTCGTGGGCCGCGTGCCCGAGAAGGTCAAGTCCGGCGACGTGCTGCACGTGCTCAACCTGGGCTGCGTGATCGGCGAGGCCACCAGCGAGAACAAGGACGTCGGCCACCCGCTCAAGGTCGAGGTCCTGGGCATGGTCACGATCCAGGACAAGGGCGTGAACATTGCCGACTACGCCATCCCCGACCCCGACGTCAGGACCCCCATCCCGCCGGTGATCGCGGTCTCCGGGACCTGCATGAACTCGGGCAAGACCATGGCCGCCTGCGAGCTGATCACGGGCCTGACCGACCGCGGCTACGTCTGCGCGGGCGTCAAGCTCACGGGCGTGGCCGCCATGAAGGACACGCTCAACATGGCCGACCACGGCGCGGTGGCCACGCTCAACTTCGTGGACTGCGGCTACCCGAGCACCGTCGGCGTGGACGACGTGGCCCCCATCGCCAAGAAGATCCTGCGCTCGATCGAGAAGCACGCCAAGCAGGAGCTCGACGTGGTCGTGGCCGAGATGGGCGACGGCATCATCGGCGCCTACGGCGTGGCCTCGATCCTGAACGACGCCGAGTTCCGCACCTTCCTCAAGGCCCACGTGCTCTGCGCCAACGACCTGGTCGCGGCCTGGGGCGGGCTGCGCTGGATGAACGAGCGCGGCCTGAAGCTCGACGTCATCGCCGGCCCCGCCACCGACAACAGCGTCGGCCTGACCTACATCGAGAACGAGCTGGGACTGGCCGCCGGCAACGCCCGCACCGACCCCTCGCGCTTCGTGGACCTCGTCGAGGAAGCCGCCTTCCCCGGCGCGACGTAGGCGCGGCGCCCGAGCGCGGCCTACGAGGCAGCCTGCAAGCGCGAGGCCACGAGCCGGAGGTAGGCGCGGCGGATGCCGGCGCCCGCGAGCGGTATCAGCAGGGCCCATAGCACGCAGCCCCCGAAGACGATCATCAGCAGGGGCACCCAATCGCCGTTCAGGGTCAGGCCCCAGGCCGGGCCGCCAAGGAAGGCCACCAGGGCCGCGACGGCGGTGGCAGCCACCGGTAGGACGTAGAGCAGGAGAAACGGCACGGGCCACCCTCTCCGGGGCCAGCGAGCGAGAACGCGAGCCAGGCCCCACAGCAGCCCGACCACCAGCGGGACCATGACCAGAGCGATCGATGCGGCGCTCACCCCGCGCTTGCCATGAGGCCCCCCCACGAAAAGGGCCATCGCCCCCAGCAGGAGACACACGGCTGCGACCCGTATCCAGACCCACCCGAAGCTCGGCCGGAAGAGGTCCGGGAGGGCGCCCTCCGCGGCGGAAGGCGGCCTGGGTCGCTCACCCGCCAAGGCGCGCGCCAGAAGAGGCAACAAGCCGATCCCAACGGCGGCGAGCAACGCGGGCAGGCCGGAGATCGAAACAGGCAGGGCCCAGAGCCGCGCGCCAGCCATCAGCATCGCAGCCAGCGCGAAGACCAGTGCGGGTCCGCGCCGCAGCCAGCCGCGCACGTGACCGCCCAGCACCAAGGCGCCACACGCCATCAGGGCGAGCCCCAGGTCGTCGGGAAGGAGGTCCTGCCCGGCCGCGACCACGTCCACGCAGCCCGATGCTCCACCGAGCACGATCAACCAGCCGGCGGGGCGCAGCCGCTGCCAGCGAGCACGGACCGGCCGCAGGAGGAGCGCCACGCACAGAAGGGTGGCCAGCCACACGAGCCCCACGGGGAGGCAGACCCAAGCCAACGTCTTGACCTGCCCCCACCACGAGAGATCCTCGGTGGGCCCCTCCCCCACCCGGCGCGCGAGCGCGTCGGAGAGGCGCACGCGACCCAGGCGTTGCGCGGCGAGCAGATCGCCCGCGGCCCGGTCGGAGAGCGCTTCCAGCTCCAGACGCCTTGTCGCCAGCGCGCGGATCGGCTCGGAGGGCGAGTAGGCCAGAAGCCGCGCCCAGTACTCTCCGTCCCGGCCCGCGGTCGTCATGGCGTAGCTGTCGTCGAAGGACCTGGCGGGGGGAGAGTGCGGATCGTCACGCGAGGACTCGATAGGGCCCCGTCCCTCGACATAGGCAGCCACGGTCGCGTCGCCGAGCCGTTCCTCGTCCCCGGCCATGAGCAACGCCAGCACGATCAGGTTGCGCTGGATCGAGAGATGGCTGCCGCGCCCCGTCACAGCCAGCAATCGGCGCAGCGCATCGCGGGCACCTGGGAGCGGGAGGCGCACGGCGATGCTTAGCGACCGAGTGAGAGTCTCCTGGTGGTCGTAGAGATACCGATTGATGATCGGAGTCGGATCCCACGACGCCCGCTGTTCGAGCGCACGCGACTCACAGGCCTCCGCTTCATCCGCTAGGCGCTCGATGTCGGCCGTCACTCGCCCGACCCAGCCGGCCAGGGTCCAGGGCTCGGCCGGCCCCGTGTCGGGTTCGAGCAAGGCGAGCGCCAGCTCCAGGCGGTCGGGATCGGGGTTGGACCAAGACCCCGGGGCCACGTTGGGCGCCATGACGAAGCCTACGTGCACCAGGTTGTTGCCGCCGCTGCTGCTGGACATGCCACCTGGGCGCCGTTCCACCCGCTGGAGCAGGCGCACGACGGATCCCCCCGCATGCGGCTCGATGCGCAGCGTGAGCTCCAGCGAGGCCGCAGTCGCGGAAACCGCCGACCTTGCGGGGGGAAAGCCCACCCGCGTCGACGGGCCATGCGTGATCCCGAGTGGCACCTCGTGACGCAGCTTGAACACGCCGTCCACCGAGGCGTCCTGGACGTGATCGTAGGCCGAATCGAGGCGCGGCCCGGCCGGTTCGAGCAGCACGCGCGCCATCCGGACGCGCTGCGGACCCTCGACCCTCCCCAGCCGCGTAAGCCAGTAGACCTGCGCCGCCCCGCCGTCTCGCTGCACACTGCGAGGTGTGAGGAGCGGGTAGGACCGCGGCACGATCAGCGTGAGCAGCTGGTGGATCACCTGCTGCTCACTGTTCGGGGCGCGAGCCATGCGCTTGAGCAGCGGCTGGATCTCCTCCAAGGCGGGCGCGGCCGTCAGGCCGAGCCTGCGCGCCAGCCTGCGTGCCGGGGCCTCCTCGCGCGCCCCCTCCCACCAAGCGAGCAACTGGCCGACAGGAACCTCGTGCGGCACGCCTGCCCGAGGTTGGAACCACTCTTCGAGCTGGCCGGGATGGACGCGGTGGGCGGAGGGCGGCCCCGGCGCCTCGGAGTCGGACGCGGCTCGCATCAGCGCCACGGCTCGCTCGAGACGGGCCTGCAAGCGTGCGGCAGCGTCGAGCGGTTCGAGTTCGGCCAAGGCCGCGAGCACCGGCGCGGCGTCGTCGGTTCCCCAGTCGGTTCCGGTGCTTCCGCGTGCCGCCTCCGCGGGAAGATCGAGGCGGTCCGCGAGGAAGGCAGCGGCGATGTTGCGCACCTTTTCGGGACGCGCTCCGTCGCGGGCCAGCGCTACGAGGGCCTCCGCGAGTGGGGCATCGTCCTCGCCCTCGAGCGCGTTGCGTATCCACCCAAAACCGATGCTCGGGTGGGGGTATCCGGCCTCCACCCGGAGCAAGGCCCCCTCCATCCAGGCCGCCAGCAGATCGGCTAGCGTGCACCCCGTAGGCGGCTCCTGCCGGGACGCGAGCGCGAAGGGCTGGGAAGAACGCCAGAGCCCCAGCGAGCCCAGCATCACGAGTAACGCCTTGCGACTCGGATCGGACGGTTCTCGCAGGGCGGCACCAAAGCGGGCGAAGACCCAGGCGTTGGGGCTCCCCCCATTGCTGCCGAAGGTCCGCTCCGCGAGCCAGGCGAGCGTCTCGTCCTCGGACCATCCGTGGCGCTGGCGCGCCTCGTTGAACGTCTGGTCCGCCTCGCCCCAGCGCCCCTCGAGACCACGCACGGTGCCCAGCGCCCAGTAGAGGGGACCGCCCAATGGCTGCTTGCCGTAGAGGTCGTAACGCGCCTTCCCCTCTGCGACGGCGGCCTCGAGCAGCGCCGCCGCGTCCTCCAGCCGCCCCTGCTCCCAGAGCTGCTGCGCACGATCCACGCGCGCGGCGGTGAGCGCCAGATCGAGAGCGGGGTCGGCCACCCTGAGGTCCTGTCGCCTGGCCTCCTCATAGAGCAGCACGGCGCCCTCTGGATTCCCACGAGCGCGCAGATCGGCCGCCATGTCCAGGAGCACGGTCTGAGGACGCCGAAGGCCGAACCCCCCGGCCAAAGCGTAGACTCCCACCAGGGCCACCAGCGCGGCGGCGCCCGCGGCAAGGGCCACCCGGTGAGCGCCGAGGAACCGTCCCAGCCGGTAGGCGCGCGAGCGGGGTTGAGCCCGGGTCGACCGCCCCTCCTCGAAGCGCTCCAAGTCCTCCAAGAACGCCCGCGCACTCGGGTAGCGTTCCGCTGGCCGCTTGCGCATGGCCTGCGCCGCGATCGCCTCCAGAGCGCGTGGCGCGGCGGCCTGGAGCCGCCGCATGGCCTGAGGCTCGCGGTGGATGACCGCGTAGACCTGCTCCGCGGGCGAGAGGTCGCGGAAGGGCCGTACCCCCGTGATGCACTCGTAGAGCAGCACGCCCAGCGCGTGGATGTCGGTCGGCTCGCCGACCGCCGCAAGATCGCCCCGGGCCTGCTCCGGGCTCATGTAGCCCGGGGTCCCCACGACCTGCCCCGTCAGCGTGAGGCCGTCGTCGCTGCCCACCTCGAGGGCCAGAC
>JANOFW010000204.1:0-4537 GCA_031413835.1 Planctomycetia bacterium | reverse complement strand
CACGGGCACGATCGCCAAGCGCTTCGCCTCCATCCGCGTGGAGAACACCGAGGAGAACCGCCGCGTCTACCGCGACATGCTCTTCGGCACGCCGGGCATGAGCGAGTTCGTCTCTGGCGTGATCCTCTACGAGGAGACGCTGGGCCAGAAGAGCGCCGCGGGCGAGCCCTTCCCCCGCCTGCTCGAGCGCCTGGGCACCGTGCCCGGCATCAAGGTGGACAAGGGCACGGTCGCGCTCCCCGGCGCGGGCCCGGGCGAGCTGATCACCGCGGGCCTCGACGGCCTGCCCGAACGGCTGGCCGCCTACAAGGCTCTGGGCGCGCGGTTCGCCAAGTGGCGGGCCGTGATCAGCATCGCACCGGGGCAGCCCACGCGCGCCTGCCTCCAGGCCAACGCGCACGCGCTCGCGCGCTACGCCGGCATCTGCCAGGCCGCCGGCGTGGTGCCCATCGTCGAGCCCGAGGTGCTGATGGACGGCGACCACACCCTGGAACGCTGCGCCGCGGTGACCGACGAGGCGCTGCACGCCGTGTTCGACGCCCTGCACGAACAGGGCGTGGTCCTCGAGCACATGCTCTTGAAGCCCAACATGGTGCTCTCGGGCACGACCTGCCCCCGGCAGGCCGGCGTCGCCGAAGTGGCCTCCGCCACGCTCCGGGTCTTCCGACGGGTCGTGCCGGCCGCCGTGCCCGGGATCGTCTTCCTGTCGGGCGGACAGAGCGACGAGCTCGCCACGGCGCACTTGAACGCCATCAACGCCCTGGGGCCCTCGCCGTGGGTCTTCTCGTTCTCCTACGGACGCGCGCTCCAGGCCCCGGCCCTCAAGGCCTGGGCGGGCAAGCCCGCGCAGGTCAAGGCCGGCCAGGTCGCCTTCCTCCACCGCGCGCGCCTGAACAGCGCCGCCGCCCGCGGCACGTACAGCGCCTCCCAGGAGCGGGTGGCCGGCTAGGAGCGCGTGGCCGACCCCTTCATCGAACTGGTGCGCGACCTGAGGGCGGAGATCGCCGCCCTGCTCCGGGAGGCGCGCACCGCAGGCAGCGCAGGCAGCAGCGTGCCCGCCGCCAAGCTGGCGCAGCGCACGCTCAAGGCCTCCGGCGAGCGCTGGCCGAGCGCCCAGCGCTGGGCCTGCCGCAGCGGCTGCTCCTTCTGCTGCCACAACGCGGTGAGCGTCTCGGCTCCCGAGGCCTTCCGCCTGGCCCGCGAGGTGCGCGCGCTGCCCGCCGCCGAGCAGGCCGCCGTGCGCGCCACGCTCGAGACGCGCGCGGGCGAGCTGGCTTCGCTCACGTTGGAGGAGCAGGCCAAGCGCCGCACCCCCTGCGCCCTGCTCTCCGCGCAGGGCGTCTGCCAGGTCTACGCGGGCCGACCGCTCCCGTGCATCGGCATGGTCTCGCTCGACCGCGACGCCTGCGAGCGCGTGTTCCAGGGCCCCGAGGGCACGGCCAGGATCCCCGTGGACCGGCTCTGGTTCACCGTCTCCGGCGCCCACAACCTCGCGCTGCGCCTGGCCTCGCGCGACGCCGGCCTCTCGCACCGCCGCTACGAGCTTCACGACGCACTCGTGGTGGCCCTCAACGATCCCACCTCCGAGACACGCTGGCTCGCGGGCGCGGACCCCTTCACCACCTGCCGCCTCGACCCCACGAGCGTCGATACCGAGGCGCTCCGTGAACTCGAGGAACTCGACCGGCTCACCTTGCCCGCGAGGTGATCGGCCTGAATGGCGCGCCTACCTCGCCTCCGGCCTCAGGCCCTTGAGGTGCAGGTCGAACCAACGCCACGAGTCTTCGACGGTGCGCGCGAGCAGGTCGCCCCCCCAGCCGTGACCCTCGCCGAGCAGCAGCACGACCTCGCCCTTCACGCCGGCCTGCGTCAGCGCAGTGGCCATGAGCGTGGCCTGCGTGACCGGCACGATGGCGTCCTTCGTGCCGTGGAAGATCAGCGTGGCGGCGTCGCCGCGGCTGGCGAAGCTGATCGGGCTCGCGCCGCCGGGACCCTTGCGCGCCGCCGGGCCGAGCAACCCCTCGATCAGCCGGCGCGAGGGAGCGGGGTAGTCCTCCGCCCCGAGGTCGGTGGGGCCGAACCAGGCGACCACCGCCTGCACCTTGCTTGAGGGGGCTCCGGGGGCGGCCTCGCCCTCGAGCTTGTCGTCCGGGTCGGCCGTGCCCAGCAGCAGCGCCAGGTGCGCGCCCGCGCTGAATCCCATCGCCCCCACCTTGGCCGGATCCAGCCGGAAGGTGTCGGCGTTCTCCCTGAGGTAGCGCACGGCGGCCTTGACGTCGTGGATCTGCGCCGGCCAGGGATGGAGCGGCGCGAAGCGGTACGAGACCGTCGCCGCCACGTAGCCCCGCGCCGCCAGGCGCTCGATCAGGTCCACGTGCAGCTTGCGGCTTCCAGCGGCCCAGCCGCCGCCGTGGATCAGCACCACGCCCGGCAGGCGCCCCTTCCCCCCCTTGGGCAGGGCGATGTCCAGGCGCAGCTTCTCTCCGCCATGCGTGGCGTACACCAGGTCCGAGCGCAGGTCGAACTCCCCGGGCGCCGCCACCGCGTGCTCCGACGGCACCACCATCCACAGCAGCAGGCATCCCGCCCCCACCGCGCACCACGTCATCCAGCGAGCCATGCGCACCTCCTGTTGCGGCCCAGCCTAGCCGCTGCCGCCGGCCCTGGCCGGCGGCGAGCGCGCTCGGCCTGCGGCACTCGCCTCGGCGCGCATGAGGCCGGAGGCCATGAGCGAGGCGCGTCTCAGCGCGCCGAGTCGAATGGTGCGGGCGGAGGGAGTCGAACCCCCAACCGTCGGATCCGAAGTCCGAAGCTCTATCCAGTTGAGCTACGCCCGCGTGCGAGGGGCGCAGGATACACGCTGTCCGGGCCCTTCCACACTGCGGTGCCGAGGACGACCGCCTGCCCCGCGCCGCGCCCCTCCGGGACGCGTCGGTGGACACCCGGTAGCGTGCTGCGGCGTCACCGTCGCGGCGTGCATCCAGGTGGCGAGGCCCTGAGGGCGCCCACGTGAGGGTCCAGCGCTGCCCGGGCACGGTCCCTGCGCGTCTGCCGGAAGGAGAGCGCGACGGTGCGCGCGCCTGCGAGCGCAGGGCGGACCGTAGCCAGGGCCGACGCTGGCCCGGAGGGCGGACGGCGGGGGTCAGGACTACTGGTAAAGACCGCTTTCCTTACGGTCGGTCTAGGGTAAGATCTCTTTCCTAGCCGCCCGGGCTAGGGAAGGACGCGAGACACCTATGGCCCGCATCACGGGAGACCGCCGAACGACCATCGTCGGGGAGGAGCGCGTCAGCGCCTTCCTTCCGCGGCCCCTGCCGCCGCGGGACCCGCCGCTGCGGATCCGCGGAGTGCTCGCCGCCCTTCACGTGGACGCCACAGCCGCCCTCGGCCGGCTGGTCGTCGCGGGCGACATGGTGCCGAGCACGAACTGGCTCCTCTACGGCTTCGTGCGCAAGGAGGCCGTCGTCACCTCGCAGATCGAGGGCACCGAGGCGACGCTGATGGATGTCGTCACCTACGAGGCGACCCGCAAGTCCGAACGCCCGGCGGATGTGGAGGAGGTGTCCAACTACGTCGAGGCCTTGTCCTTCGCTCGTTCCGAGATCGCCCGCCGGGGCGGGCTGCCTCTGTCCGTGCGCCTCCTGTGCGCGGCGCACCAACGCCTCATGCGGGGCGTCCGGGGGGCGGATCGGCTGCCCGGGACCGTCCGGACGTCCCAGAACTGGATCGGAGGGCCGCGCCCGGGCAAGGCCCGCTTCGTCCCGCCCCCTCCGGAGGCGGTACCGGGGCTGCTCTCCGACCTCGAACGCTGGCTCCACGCCAAGGACAAGCTGCCGCCCCTGGTACGGGTCGGGCTCGCTCATGTGCAGTTCGAGACGATCCACCCGTTCCTGGACGGAAACGGACGCATCGGGCGCCTCCTGGTCGCCCTCCTCCTGGAGCACTGGGGGCTCTTGCGGTCGCCGCTCCTCTACGTCAGCCTCGCCTTCAAGCGCCGCCGCGCGGAGTACTACCAGCGGCTCTCGGCCGTGCGGACCCGCGGCGACTGGGAAGGCTGGACGAAGTTCTTCCTGCGCTGCGTCCGCGAGTCCGCCGACGACGGGGTCAGCACGGCGAAGCGCCTGTTCCGGCTCGTCGGCAAGGACCGACAGGCCCTCACCCGGCAGCGAGGAGCGACGATCCACGCCCTGCGCCTCTTCGACCTCCTCCCGGAGCATCCGGTCGTGACGCTGCCTCGATGCGTCGCGCTCCTCCAGACGACGAAGCCAACCGCCACGAAGGCCATCGAAGCGCTACGTCGCGTCCACGTGCTCGACGAGATCACGGGCCGACGGCGCAACCGCATCTACACCTATGCCGGCTACCTGAAGATCTTGGGCGAGGAGTCGGCGCCCTCGGCGTGAGCGGACGGCGCACCTGCCCGGGCGGCACCAGCCCCGCGCCCGCGCAGAGGTTGTACACCCACAGGGCCATCTCGCGCACCACGTGGACGATGAGGCGGTACAAGGAGTAGTCGGGGGCGGTCTCCATCATGGTC
>JANOFW010000203.1:0-3743 GCA_031413835.1 Planctomycetia bacterium | reverse complement strand
CTGCGCGGCGAGCGCCTCCTCCACGACGGGTGCGAGCGTGTCCTCCCAACGGCGCGCGTCGGCAGGGGGCCGGTAGCGCACCTCGACGGGATAGGTACGCCCTTCAGATCGCACGATGGGCGCCCAGCCCAGGTAGCGCGCTACCGGCCCGGGATCGAGCGTGGCCGACATCACCAGGATGCGCAGGTCGGGGCGTGCCTCCTGCTGCACGCGTCGCGCCAGGGCCAGCGACAAGTCGAGGTCGAGGCTGCGCTCGTGGAACTCGTCGAGCACGACCGCCCCGACGCCCTCGAGCAGCGGATCGTGCTCCAGGCGCCTGAGCAGGATGCCCTCGGTCACCACGAGCAGCCGCGTGCGCAGGCCGGCGCGCCTCTCGAAGCGCACCTGGTAGCCCACCTCTCGCCCAGCGTCCCTCCGCGCTCGCGCGCGATGCGCGCGGCCGAGGCGCGCGCCGCGATGCGTCGCGGCTGCAGCAGCACGATCTGCTTCGCGCGCAGCTCCGGCAGGTCGAGCAACAGCGGCGGCACGCGCGTGGTCTTGCCCGCCCCCGGGGGCGCGACCAGCACCAGGTTCCGGTGGGCGGCCAGCGCCGCCCGGATCTCAGGCAGCGCGGCTTCGATCGGCAGGGGGTCCGGGGGCACGGGCCGAATCTACTTCTTGGCCGGCTCCTCGCCCTTCGGATACAGCCCGTGTTTCTTCAACCAGGCGGAGACGGCGCGCATGCGCTGACGGTAGAAGTGCGGATCCTCGAAGGCCACCGGCCCCGCCGCCTTGGCGGCCGCGACGCACTCGGCCGCCTGCGCGGCCAGCCCGTTGTCGCCGTAGCGGCTCACGTTCTCGACGGCCAGGCGCGCCGAGAGCAGCAGCACGCTCACGTTCTTGCCATTGACGTACAGGTAGCCCAGCGTGCGCCCGTAGGGGTCCTTCTGCTCCGAACGCAGCAGCTCGATCCGGTCGGCCACGGCCACACAGCCCGCCAGGAACCCCGCCGCCTCGCTTCCGAACGGCTGCGGGTAGGGGAGATCGTGCTCCAGGTGCGCCACCTCGGGCGTGTCCATTCCCAGCAGGCGCACCGTCTCCGGCTCGCCCCCCTTCCAGTGGATCACGACCGAGTCGCCGTCGTCGAAGAAGAGCGCCTCCTTGAGCACCGCCACGCGCGCGGGCTCCTCGGCAGAGGCGGGCCGCATCAGGTGTGCTCGGGCAAGCACGCTGGCGCCGAGCAGCGCCGGAAAACCAACGACTGCCAGGATTCCCATCCGCACGCGCATGGTGTGGCCTCCGCAGGAGAGGGCCCGACCCTAGCAGCACTGCAGGACAGGGGGCAGGAGGCGTCAGTTGCGTTGCAGCGGGATGGTGACCTCGATCGCGTGCCTCTCCCGGACCACCAGCTCACGCCGAACGGCCTTGCAGCCCTCGCACTCGACGGTGAGGACAACGTGGCCTGCGGGCAGCAGCGCGGCGTGCTCCCCTCGTCGCCGGCCCCGCGAAGGACGGGTGCCATCGGCGGCGCGCAGGGCCAGTCCCTGATGTTGCAGGGACACCAGGGCTGGCTCGCTCGAGGGCTCAAGGCGTGACGTGACGGTTCGCGCCGCCTCGTCCGGCCCCTCGATGATCACCACACACCGGCCGCCGATGCGCGGTGCCCAGGTCAGTTCCGCTTGCTCGTTGGGGCGGATCTCGATCCGCTGCTGCACGGGCAGCGCGAATGCCCCGGCCGGGCCCTGCGGCGACGGCGTCTCGATGAGCAGCACGTCCCACATGCCGGCTGGGACCGGGAGCACGGTAGGCGCTTCGGCCCGACCGATGTGCTGCGTGCGCGAGTGAACGCATCGCTCCGTGCCGGGGATCAGGAAGCGGAGTTCGCAGGCATGTGAAGTGGCGGCAAGTTCCGCGGACGAGCTCAGTGCGAGCGAGCCCATGAGCTGCGGGCGCAGCCGCACCGGGCCCAAGCGCACGAAGCTGCCCGGGCTGCCGGTGTCAAGGCTACCGAATGCGTCCTCGTGGCCGTTCGCCATGAGGTGGAACTCAAGGGTCACGTTCGCAGGGACGGCCAGACACCAGGGGCTCCTGACGAAGTCACGCCGTTCCTCAACGAGCGAGACGAACACGTGCTCGCGCCCGGTGCGGTCCGTGAGCTTGAGCTCGAAGTCCTCGATCGCCTCGTTGGCGGCGTTCACCACGCTGATGTCCAGCACCACACAGGCAAGGTCGAAGTCGATGTCGCTCGCCGGTGGCTCGGCGGTGCGTCGGCTCCCCTCCGCCAGGCTGGGGTGCAGCCTGCCCCCGCCCACGCGTATGACTTCCAGGTCGTAGTGCCCGGGCGAGAGCCCGGTGAGCGACCAGGTTCCTTCGGCAGAGGTGAGCGTCCGCCGTTCGGCCGTGACCAGGTCTGTGCCGTCGAAGACCACGCCGCCTTCCTCGGCCGGAGTTGTGCGCGCCGGCGGGCCGATGAGGCGGGCGACGACCTCGGCAACGCGCAACTCACCTAGCCCGCGGCCCGTGATCACGCGGCCCGACAGCGTCTCGCCGGCGGTCAGCCGCAGGGTCCCGAGGTCGGTGAGCTCCTGCGCAGTCACGTCGCGGGCAACCACGGTGTGCTTCGACCGCGTGCTCCAGGCGTGGATGGTCTGCGGCTCCCCGCTGCGGACCCGCACTTCGAATGAGCCTGAGGGATCGACCTTGAACACGGCGCCGACACCCAAGCCGCCGTATGACCTGGCCTCGGTCGGGCCGAAGCCGATCCAGGCGGCCTCCGGAACCCTGCCATCGTGCTCGACCAACCGCCCGCGCATCCGGCGCACGAGGCCGTGCCCATCGCGCCTGGGAACGACCGGCGACCCACCCGACGCGGGGACGCCTCCCGTGGTGCCTGTCCGGGCCTGGAGCGGCCCGGGTCCGATCCCTGAGAGCACAGGCCGTGCCCCTTCGGCGTGCGGGGCCCGACCAGCTGTCGAGGCATCCTCGGATGTCTCGTGGGGCAAGAGCACCCACACGGCAACGGCCACGAGCACGACGGCAAGCGCCAGCGGAACCGCAAGCTCGCGCCGCCTCACCGCTTGACCTCCTCCGTCCGATGGCGGCGGGGCGCCTCCCGGCCCGTTGCCGTGCCCGCCTACCCGCGATGGTACGCCGGATGGCCTTCGCGTACGGCGACGAGGGCGCCGCGGCTGGTGGCGGCGGTACCGAGTCCTGGCGGAGGTGCCAAGCCAGGCAGGCTGGCACGCGCGCCTCCGGCCAGCGACGGCGCACCGCGCAGCAGCAACGCGCCGCCCACGAGGGGCGGGGCAGCCAGCAGAGCCGGCGCCGTCCACCGGGGCAGGCCCGGGAGCACCGTCAGCGGGGCCGAAGCTGCACCTTCAGCTCGTGGACCTGCTCCGATTCGAGCACGAGGAGCTGCTCGTAGGGCTCGAATCCGTCCGCCTCGAGGCGGAGGATGACGGGGCCGGGGGTCAGCACCTCGTAACTCTCGTGGAGGCTGCCTGCGCGGAGCGAATCCGGGAAGGGGTAGGACTGCGAGAGGACTTCTGGCGGCAGCTCGACGACTTGGATGAAGAACATCTCGCGCTCGTCGCGACCGGGCTCCAGGAGTCGGCAGCGGATGCGGCCCTTCGGCTGGCCGTCCACCAGGATGCGCAGCAACGCGCCCATGGGGGGGCGCCATGCGACCTGGGACGGTGTGTCCTGCGCGATGGTGATCGACTCGCGCTGGGGCAAGGCGAACCGGGAAGTCTGCGACTGGTGGG
>JANOFW010000202.1:0-2420 GCA_031413835.1 Planctomycetia bacterium | reverse complement strand
GGCTCCCGTCGGCGCACGCCCAGGACGCGCTCCTCGTCCTGGCGCTGCCCGGCGATCGTCGCCAGCAGCCCGGCCCAGGCCTGACGCTCGCCGAAGGTCTCGGCCGAGACGCGTCGGGCCGCGAGGCCCGCCTGCACCGCGGTGTAGAGGCCCTCGTCCACGGCATCCTTGCCCCAGCCGACGAGCTGCAGCTGGCTCGCCAGGCGCTCGTGGCTCCAGGCCGCAAGGGCGGCAGGCTCTGCTGCCTCGCGGCGCAGCGCTTCCTTCAGCGCCTTGGCCGCCGCCAGCTGCGAGAAGCGCCAGTCCCCGAGGATCTGCGTCGCCAAGCCGCGCCGGTCGTCCTCGCGCTGGATGTGGAAGCGGCCGGCCTCGGAGAGCTCGTCGGCGAAGAGGGCCACGAACTCCTGGCTCCAGAAGTTCCAGCCGCCGCCGTGCGCCACCTGGATGGCGGCTTGCAGCTGCGCGCGCTCCGAGGCCGTCGAGGTCGGGCCGCGCCCCACGCTGCTCAGGGTGCTGCGCAACCAGGCATCGGCCTCGTCGCCCTTGCCCAGCACGTAGAGGATGCTCGCGCGACGCACCCAGGGTTCGCTCGTCTCGGGACTCGCCTCGGTCCAGGCCGCCAGCTCGGCGAGCAAGGGCTCGTAGCGCATGCGCTCCAGGCGCCAGTCCGAGCGCTGACCCTGGAGCGCGTCTTGTTCTGCCGCGAGCCAGGGGCCGTCGGCGATCACGCGGCCCAGCTGCTCCACGGCCTGGTCGGGCTCACCCGCCTGCGCGAGCGCCTGCACGTGCTGCATCTGCGCGGTCAGGTCATGGGGACGCTCGGCCGCCAAGCGCGCGATCCGACTGCGCGCTTCGACCACGCGCCCCGCCTGCGCCAGCAGACCGACCTCGCGCCAGCGCCAGGACCAGCGGGCCTCGACGTGTTTGCCGGTGTCGGTGGCGATCGGGGCCAGCTTGGCGTGCAGGGCCAGCAGCTCCTCGGCCCCCAGGACGCTGCTCGCCAGGCCGAGGGCGCGCTCAGAGAGACCCCAACGGCCGGAGGGTCGCGCCGCGATGGCCGGCGTCAACACGTCGTTCAGGTGGCGCTTAAGCTCCGCCTGTTGGCGGGTCTGCGCCATCAGCGCCGCCCGCAGCCAAGCGACGCCCGGCTTGCCAGCGTGGGGGGCGAGCGCTGTCTCGAGGTGCCGCCAGGCCTCGTCGGCGCGGCTCGCCGCGAGCCGGTCGAGCGTCAAGACGAGGCGCTCCTCGAGCCCCGCCTTGCCCTGCGCCAGGGCCGCTCGCGCCTCACGCAGCGTGGGCGTAGCGGGCCCCAGGACGATCACGTCCTCGCGCCCGCGATGGACCTCGGCGAAGGCGGAGGCGTAGGCCTGTGCTTCGAGGGCCTCGATCTTGACCTCGACCCGTTGCACGCGGCGGCCCTGCTCGTCGAAGTCCTCGATCACGCCGGGCCAGGAGAGCCCTCCCACCAGCACGTGGGCGGAGAACACGCGCTTGCCCGAGCGCCGCCCCGGATAGGCCTGCGTCTGCTCGAGCAGCGCGCCGTCGGACTCGCGCACGGTCCACAGCGCCTGCTCCTGCGAGGGCGCGCGGGAGATGCGAAGCACGCTCAGCCCTGCCTCGCCCCCGGCGCCCAGGGTCACGACGGCGCCTTCGAGATCGCGGGCATGGGGCAGCCCCAGTGCCCGGCGCAGGTCTGCCACCGACAGGCGCGCCTCGGGGCCGGCCTCCCAGGTGCGTGCCAGCCGCGCCCCCGCGTCCAGGCTCGTCAGGAGCAGGCCCACGAGGGAGCGCTCCAGCGCGTGTCCGGCCTGGCTCTCGTGGCGCAGGAACCAGCCGTCGGCGGAGCGCAGGATGACGCGCTGCCCCACGCCTTCGCTCGTGCCCCGCGAGGCGTGGAAGCGCTCGCTCCTCTCCGTGACGCGCAGATCGCTGGTCTGGTCGCGCCGCCCCTGCAGCAGGCGCTCGAGCAGCGCCCTCACCTCGGGCGAAGCCGACGGCGGCTCGGGCTCGGGCGGGCGATCGTAGGCCGGAGATCCGGCGACTGGGAAGCCCAACGACGAAGCGTCGGCGCGTCCCCGTCGCGTGCCCTCGGCGAGCTCCTGCCAGGGGAGTTGGAAGCCGGAGAGAGGGCCAGGCGCCGTGGCGGCGTCCATCGACGGGCCTTGGTAGCCGCCTCCACCGCTGCGGCGTGGGGACTTGCTCCGCGCGCGTTCGTCCTTCGCGTCGGATTGCTCCTCGTCTGCGTCGTCGAAACCCTCCTCCTCGCCGGCGGACTCGTTCTTGTCGGATCCGCCCTCCCCCTGATGGATCTCCTCGCTCTCCTCGGCCACATCCCCCAGCGACTTCTTCCCCTCCTCCAGCCGGGGCCTGCCCGCCGGAGAGGTCGGGGCGGCCGCGGCAGGCGTGGGCATCGCGCCCCG
>JANOFW010000201.1:0-2186 GCA_031413835.1 Planctomycetia bacterium | reverse complement strand
GGCAGCCTGCGCGCAGGTCAGCGCGGGCTCACGAACCTCAAGTTTGCCTGGGGCGACGCCACCGAGTTCCTATTCGAGCGCTGCCCCAGCGCCAGCGTCCACGAGATCCACCTCTACCACCCGCAGCCCTACTACGAGACGGCCCACGTCGGACGCCGCCAGCTGACCCCCGAGGTGCTCTTCGCCATCCACCGCTGCCTGGTCGAGGGCGGCCTCTTCGTGGTCCAGACCGACAACCCGGCCTACGCCGCCTACCTGCGCACCGTCCTGCCGGCCCTCTTCACGGTCGTGGAGCACCCCGAGCCCTGGCCGGACGCTCCCGCGGGCCGCACCCTGCGCGAGATCGTGGCGCGCCAGCAGGGCCTGGAGATCGTCCGTCTCGTGGGCACGCGCCTCGACCTGACCCCCGAGGAGGCCGAGGCCCGCGCCCGCGCGCTGCCCGAGCCCACCTTCGACGCCAACAAGCCGGGGTACGTCCAGGGCAAGAGCCTCAAGCCCTGGATCCCCAAGGGACGCGGCGTCTTTCGCAGGAAGCACCCCGTGCACCCGGACGACGGCACCGGCGCGCCGGACGCGAGTTGAACCGCGCCGCTACTGCGCCAGGCTGCGCTGCGCGGCCTCGGCCGACATGACGCGCTCGCAGTGGTGGCAGCGGAAGCGGTAGGGGTAGTCGCCCTGCCGATGGAAGACGGTGGCGACCACCTCGCCGCGCGTGATGCAGGTGGGGTTGGGGCAGGTCAGGATCCCCTCGATCTGCTTGGGAACCTCGAGCACCTGCTTCTGGGTGACCACGCCGCCGCGCACGATGCTGACCGTGATCTGGCGGCCCAGCAGCGCCAGGCGATCGAGCTCGGCCTTCTTGAGCACCAGGCCCTCGACGCGCACGATGTCCTTCGTTCCATGCCGCGTGCTGGGCACGTTCATGCCCACGGTGACGGGCCCTTCGCGTGGCAGGTTCAGTAGCGCCAGCGCGCGCGTGGCCGTGCCCGCCGGCAGATGGTCCACCACGGTGCCGTCGTGCAGCTTGAAGGCATGCAGCTTGGCCGCCTGCGGGTTGGATGAACGGGGGTCCATGGTGGGCACGGCTAGAGCCCCCGGCCGGCCAGGACCGCGTTCAGGAGTGCCATGCGCACGGTGACCCCGTTCCTCACCTGCTGGAAGTAGAGCGCGCCGGGGTGGGCGTCCACGTCGGCGTCCACTTCGTTCACCCGCGGTAGCGGATGGAGGATCTTGAGCGCGTCGCCGAAGCGTTCGACGGCGGCGCGGTCGATGCGGTAGGAGGTGCGCACCCGCTCGTAGTCGGCCGGGTCGGGGAAGCGCTCCTTCTGGATGCGCGTGACGTAGAGCACGTCGGTGTGCGAGATGCCGGCCAGGTCGGTGACCTCGACCGCCATGCGCCCCGAGGCCAGCAGGCCCTGGCGCAGGTCGTCGGGGAGCCGCAGGCCCGCGGGCCCGACGAACTGCATGCGCACGTCGAAGTGCAGCAGGGCGGTTGCCAGGCTGTGCACGGTACGCCCGTAGCGCAGGTCGCCCATGAAGGTGATCGTCAGGCCGTCGAGGCGGCCGGTGGCGCGCCGGATGGTGTAGAGGTCGAGCAGCGTCTGGGTCGGGTGCTGGTTGCTGCCGTCGCCCGCGTTGAGCACCGGGACCCCGGCCACCTCGGCCGCCAGCCGCGCCGCGCCCTCCAGCGGGTGGCGCAGCACGATGGCGTCGCCGTAGGCCGCGACCACGCGCACCGTGTCGGCCAGCGACTCGCCCTTGCTGCTGGAGGAGATCTTGGCGTCGGCGAAGCCCAGCACCCCCCCGCCCAGCCGCTGCATGGCGCTCTCGAAGGAGAGCCGCGTGCGCGTGCTGGGCTCGAAGAAGAGCAGCGCCAGGATCTTGCCCTCGAGCGGCAGGGGCCGCGGCAGGACGCGCTCGCCGGAGGCCACTCCCTCGAAGGCCTGGGCCTGGTCGAGGATCCAGAGCAGGTCCTCGCGTGAGACGTCTTCTGCGGAAACGAGGCTGCGCGCACGGAAGGGGTTGCGGCGCGGTCCTGCGGCCTCGTTCAAGCCGGCCTCCAGCGGGGGGCCACCCTACGCGAGCCCTCCCCCGAGGGCAAAGTGCTGGCCCAAGTTTGACGTCCCAGCGGGAGGTCGGAGCGCTGGACTGGGGGCGCTCGGGCCCCCGCGTCGTCCTCATGTAGG
>JANOFW010000200.1:0-8664 GCA_031413835.1 Planctomycetia bacterium | reverse complement strand
GGGCCGGGGGCGCTCGGGCCACCGCGTCGTCCTGATGTAGACAGACTACACGGCGTCCTCCGCGGCGGCCCTCCGCACCCCGTCCAGCGTGCCGGCCCGCGAGGCTTGGTTTCCGGGCTGCATCAGGGCCGCGTGGAAGCGTCAGGCGGATGGACTCGCCGGGCGGGTCGCCGCTGTCCCAGAATCGCGAACGGTGATTTAGGTCGCCCGCTGCAAATCCTGGAGTTTCCTCAGGCACCTCGCGGTCGCTGCGAGCCCCGCGAGGGCTCAGGCGGTCCTCCGCATCCCGCCGCTGCGCTGGATGGGGTGCGGAGGGCCGCCGCGGAGGACGCCATGCTGCCTGCCAACACGAGTCTGCCTACATCAGGACGACGCGGTGGCCCGAGCGCCCCCAGCCCAGCGCAGCGCCCGACCGCGCAACCGTGCTGCGACCCCTACTTGGTGAAGGTCGGGGCGGCCCCCGTGCCAAGCTCATGGTCCGGCGCTGCGCCCGCCGGCGCGAGGCCGCGGTCCTTGCGGAAGGCGGGCGAGGCGCCCGGCGCGCTGAAGCGCATCTCGACGCGGCTGCGCAGGATGTTCTCGTGCTCCTCGACGCGCGTCGCGCCGCCCCACTCGGCGGCGATCGGGTTCGAGGGTTGGGTGAGATTGTTGTTGGGCTCGCGCAGCACGTTGGCCTCGACCGTGTAGTAGCTCGGTCGGTCGGGCACCTCGGCGATGCGGATGGTGGCCTTGTCGCGGTAGCCCTGGCCGCTGAAGGGCGCCAGCACCAGCTTGTAGCGGCTCACGATCAGCCCCTGGGCCTCGGAGGAGGCGCTGCTGTCGGGCGTGAAGCCCTGCTGGCGCATGGCCTCCATGGCGGCGTCGAAGACCAGGGACTTGTCCGGTGCCGGGAAGCCCTCGCTCACCAGGCCGGCGGGGTCGCCCTTCCCGCCGCTCTGGCAGCCGCCCAGCAGAAGGGGCACGAGGACGAGAGCGAGGCGGAGGCGGGGCAGGGGGGTGTGCATGGGCGCCTACGGTCCCGCGCCTGGGTCATGGAGCAGTCATCCAACCCCCCCACCCCCTGCCATTTTGTATAAGTTTTTATCTATACATAGTGGCCGGGGGCGCGGATCCTCCCTGGCACGACCCGCTGCTACGGGTCGCAGGACCCCGGGTCCTGCCGAGCCCGACCACTTCGGTCGGGCACGGTCCTCCTCCCCCTCCCTGGAGTTCTCCCCATGTCCTTCCTGATCTCTCGCAGCATCGGAGTGGCCGCCGTGGCCGCCCTCAGCCTGAATGCCTTTGCCTCCCCGGGCGCCCCCGCCCCCAAGGCCGGTGCCGACCTCGTCGACACCGCGGTCGCCGCCGGCAGCTTCACCACGCTGGTCAAGGCCGTCCAGACCGCCGGTCTGGTGGAGACCCTTAAGGGTCCGGGCCCGTTCACGGTCTTCGCCCCCAGCGACGCGGCCTTCGCCAAGCTGCCGGCGGCGACGCTCGCGGCGCTGCTGGCCGACAAGGCGGCGCTGACCAAGGTGCTCACCTACCACGTCGTCCCTGGCCGAGTCCTGGCCGCCGATGCGGCCAAGCTCTCCTGGGCGCCCACGGTGGCGGGCAGCGACCTGCGCGTCACCCGCGACGGCACGGGTCTGCTCGTGGACGGCGCGCGCGTGGTCGGCGCCGACGTGCTGGCCTCCAACGGGGTCATTCACGTGATCGACAGCGTGCTGCTGCCGCGCAAGGACCTCGTGGCGACGGCCATCGCGGCCAAGTCGTTCAACACGCTGGTGGCGGCGGTGAAGGCCGCCGGGCTGGTCGAGGCGCTGCAGGGCAAGGGCCCGTTCACGGTGTTCGCGCCCAACGACGCTGCCTTCGCCGCCCTGCCGGCAGGCACGGTCGAGGGGCTCCTGAAGGACAAGGCCGCTCTCACGAGCGTCCTGACCTATCACGTGCTGCCCAGCCGCGTCCTCTCGGGGGACCTCGCCGAGGGCACCGTCAAGGTGGCGACGCTGCAGGGCGCGCAGCTCACCGTGACCAAGGCCAAGGACGGCTCCGTGACGGTGAACGGCATCAAGGTGATCGCCGCCGACGTTCTCGCGGGCAACGGCGTGATCCACGTCCTCGAGCGGGTGGTGCTGCCTCCGCAGTGAGCTGCGCCCGCTGAGGCGGCGCCGGAGCCTACGCTTCGGCGCCGCCCTCTCCTACACTCTCAGGAGCATGCGCATGAAACGCACGGCTTCCCAAGCACCTTCGCCGCAAGCCCCAGGCGCCGAGGGCCTGAGCATCGGAGCCCTGGCCGAGGCCTGCGGCATCGGCGAGTCGACCCTGCGTGCCTGGGAGCGCCGCTACGGCCGCCCCAAGGCGGAGCGCCGACCGAGCGGTCACAGGCGCTACAGCCGCGAGGACGCCACCTGGCTGCGGCGCGTGGCCGAGGCGCTGACGCGCGGGGGACGGCCGGCGCAGATCGTGGGGCTTGACGAGACCCAGCTCGACGCCTTCCTGGCTGCGAAGAACCGCGACTCGGAGGACTCCGAGCTCACCGAGCGGATGCTCGAGTGGGTGCGCGACTTCGACGGTGCACGCCTGCGGCGCTCGCTGCGCGAGGCCTGGAACCGCATGACGCCGCTCGAGTTCCTCGCCCAGCGGCTCGCGCCGTTGCTCGATGCCGTGGGCCGCGCCTGGGCCGACGGCCGGCTCGAGGTCCGCCACGAGCACTTTCTCTCCGGCGTGGTCGATGACCTGCTGCGCACGCTGCGCGAGCGCATGACGGAGAGCAGCGCCGGCCCGCTCGTGCTGCTCGCCACGCTGCCGGAGGAGCAGCACGCCCTGGGCCTGCAGATGGCCGCCGTGGCCATCGCCGCGCAGGGCGGACGGGCCCGGGTGCTGGGCTCGAACACCCCCATCGAGCAGATCGTGCGGGCCGCCCAGGAGATGCGCGTGCGCGGCGTGGCGCTGAGCGTCTCGCTCTCCAGCGGAAGCGTGGCCACCGACCGGCTGCTGCGAACCCTGCGCCAGGCGCTGCCCGCGGAGTTTGGCCTGGCCGCCGGGGGCGAGGGCATGCGCAATCCGCGCCGCGGCGCGCCCGGCATCACGCGCCTCCTCGACTGGAACGAGCTGGGCCCCTGGATCGCGGGTCTGGACGAGTCGATCCTGCCGCGCTAGCGGCTGCGAGGATCCAGGGCCCGCCGCAGCCCGTCGCCGAGCAGGTTGAAGCCCAGCACGGTGGCGGCGATGGCCAGGCCGGGGGGCAGCACCAGCCACTGCTCGGCCGTGGTGATCTGGCTCTTGGCGCCGCTGAGCATCACGCCCCACTCGGGCACGCGCGCCTCGGGGCCCAGCCCGAGGAAGTTCAGGCCCGCGGCAGTCAGGATGGCGCTGCCCACGCCCAGCGTGGAGAGCACCAGGATGGGTGCCAGGCAGTTGGGCAGCACGTGGCGCAGGAGGATGCGGGAGGTGGGGTAGCCCAGCGCCCGGGCCGCCGTGATGTACTCGAGCGGCCGCACCTGCAGCACGCTGGCACGCACCTGGCGAGCCACGCTGGGCACGCTCACCACCGAGACGGCCACGATCACCGGCAGCACGCGCTCGAAGGTGCTGCGCGCCGTCTCGCGCTCGAAGAGGGTGGCGATGGCGATGGCCAAGACCACGCTCGGGAAGGCGAGCAGCACGTCGGTCAGGCGCATCAGGATCCCGTCCACGCGCCCCCCCCACCAGCCCGCCGCCAGGCCCGCCGGCACCCCCACCGCGAGCGAGAGCACCACGGCCAGCAGCCCGGTCAAGAGCGAGAGCCGCGCGCCGTGCAGCACGCGGCTGAAGACGTCGTAGCCGGCGGAGTCGGTGCCCAGCCAGTGGGTGGCGCTGGGCGGCGTGCGCAGCTCGTCGGCCAGGGCGCCGTCGCGCTGCTTGGGGCCCCACGGCGCGAAGTCGGCCAGCGCGGCCATCAGCACCACCAGCAGCACCAGCACGAGGCCCACGCGGGCGCCGCGGTCGCGCAGCAGGCGCTTGACGAGGGGCCGGCGCGCGCTCACCGGGCCCTGGGCGTGCGCAGGCGCGGGTCGATCAGGTGGTAGAGCACGTCCACCACGAGGTTGACCAGCACGAAGATGACGGTGAAGAGCAGCATCGCCGCCGTGATCACCGGGTAGTTGCGCTGCAGCGCCGCCTGCACGAGATGCGTGCCCATGCCGGGCCAGGAGAAGACCGTCTCCGTGAGGACCGCGCCCGAGAGCAACGTGCCCAGCTGCAGGCCCGTGATCGTCACCACCGGGATCAGCACGTTGCGCCGCACGTGGCGGCCGACCACCAGGCGCTCGGGCAGGCCCTTGGCGCGGGCGGTGGTCACGTAGTCCTTGCCGAGCTCCTCGAGCATCGCCGAGCGCGTCATGCGCGTGATCACCGCCAGCGGGATGGTGGCCAGGGCCACGCCGGGCAGCACCAGGTGCTGGAGCGCGCTTGAGACCGCGGCCCACTCCCCGCGGAAGAGCGACTCGAAGAACAGGAAGCCGCTGGAGTACGGGACGCCCGGCCCGATCTCGCCCGCCGTCCAGCCGGTGAAGGGCAGCCATTCGAGCTTCACGCCGAAGAGCACGATCAGCAGCATGCCCAGCCAGAAGACGGGGATCGACGTGCCGCCCAGGGCCAGCAGCTGGCCCAGGAAGTCGCTCCAGCCCCCGGGCTTCAACGCCGAGCGCGTCCCCAGCCAGGTGCCCAGGAGCCAGGCGAGCAGCAGCGCGAAGAAGGCCAGCTCGATGGTGGCGTGGAGCTTCTTCGCCATCACGGAGCCGACGTCCTCGCTGGTGAAGAAGTCGCGCCCGAAGTCGAGCCGCAGCGCGCCCGCGAGGAAGTCGCCGTAGCGTTCGAGCCAGGGCTTGTCGAGACCCAGCTCGACGTGGCAACGCTCGACCGAGGTCGCGTTCGCGTGTTGCCCCAGCTTGATCAGGCAGGGGTCGCCGGGGAAGGCGCTGACGAGCGCGAAGACCAGCAGCGAGACGGCCAGCAGCAGCGGCACGACCAGCAGCAGGCGGCGGAGCGCGTAGGACAGCATGCGTGGCTTGGGCTCGAGGCCGCCCCCGCCCCCCTCAGGGCTTCTTCGCGCCGAGGGCTTCGCTCAGCAGCGCGCGCGCGCGGGCAAGATCGCGCTCGCGATCCTTGAGGTCGGGGGAGGGCGCCAGCAGGTTCGGCGGCACCGGCGTGGCCGCGGGCTGGGCCTGGCCCTCCCAACCGGCCTTCACGATGCGGCGCTTGTCGAGCGCGTAGGCGACGGCCTGGCGCACGCGCGGGTCGTCGAAGGGCTTCTTGCGCGTGTTCATGGCCAGGTAGGCCACGTGCATGCCCGGCTGGCGCACCACCTTGATCCCGGCGTTGCTCTCGAGCTGCGGCAGGGTGGCGAGGTCGATGTTGTCGATCACGTCCACCGCGCCGCTCTTCAAGGCCTGGGTGCGCGTGCCGGCATCGGGGATCTTGCGGTAGACGATCTCCTTCACCGCGGGCGCGCCGCCCCACCAGGAGTCGTTGCGCGTGAGCGCGATCTCCACGTCGCTCTGCCAGGAGACGAACTTGTAGGGCCCCGTGCCCACCGGGTTGCGCGAGAAGGCCTCGCCGTGCTTGTCGAGGGCGGTGGGCGAGGGGATGCAGAAGCTGAACACGGCCAGGGTGGAGACGAAGAAGGCGGGCGCGGGCCGCGAGCAGCGGAACACGACCTCGAGCGCGCTCGCCCCGGGCTCGACCCTCTCGACGTAGCCCAGCAGGTCGGTCCAGTAGGCGAACTCGCCGCCCTTGTGGTGCTTGTGGGCCGGGTCGCGCTGGCGCTCGAAGGCGTGGGCCACGGCGGCGGCGTCGCAGGGCGTGCCGTCGTGGAAGGTGACGCCCGGCCGCAGCGCGAAGGTCCACACGGTGTGCTCGGCGTTGGAGGTCCAGGAGAGCGCCAGGCCGGGCTCGATCGTGGCCGTGCCGGGGGTGTAGCGCACCAGCGTGTCGAAGATCTGCTCCACGGGGTTGCTGCTCTCGCCGTCGGTGATCACCGCGGGGTCGAGCTTGACCGCGTCGCCGCTGCGGCCGAAGACGATGCGCCCGTCCTTGGGCTCCGTGGCCAGCCGCAAGAGGGGATGCGTGATCAGCTCCATGGCGATGGGGCCCACGCTCGTGCGGTGCGCCAGGATGCGGTCGCTGAAGGCCAGCGGCACCATCGGCGCGTCGGCCAGGATCTTGGCCTGGGCCCTGCGGTAGAGCGCCTCGCGCCGCGCCGCGTCGTAGGTGTAGCGCGCCTCCTCGAGCAGCAGATGCACCGCCTCGTCCGTGTAGAAGGAGATGTTGTTGGCATCGCCCAGGCGCGCCTGCGTCTTGTCGAGCAGCACGTAGAGGAAGTTGTCCACGTCGGGGATGTCGGCCGACCAGCCCAGCAGGGCCAGCTGGTGCTCGCCGTTGCGAACGCGCTGGAGGTAGGGGCCCCACTCCTGCTTCTTCAGGTCCACCGTGAGCCCCGCCTCCTCCAGGTCGCCGGCGATCTGCTTGGCGACCTCCTCCATGTTGGGCATGTAGGGCCGGCTCACGGCGCCGTAGGAGAGCACCACCTCGAGCTCGACGGAGCCGGCGCCGGACGGGCCCTCCCCGCCCTTGTCGCCGCAAGCGGCGAGGACGAGTGCGAGCAGCAACGGGATCGGGCGCATCGAGGCCTCCGGCGAGGCAGGGATGCTACTTGGGCGGCGGCTGCGAAGGCAGCAGGGCCGTGAGGCGCACGAGCTCCCCGGGCGCCGCACTCACGAGGGCCTCGAACAAGGCCTCGGGGGTGGGCGTGCTCGCGTCCAGGCAGACGCGCAGGGCCTTGAGATCGGCGGGGGGCGCGGGGGGCGGGGCCGCCGGCTCCGCCGGAGGCGCAAGCAGCAGGGCCGCGACTCCGGCGCGCAGGGCGAAGCGCTGGTCGGGGGTGGCCCTGCCCCAGGCGGAGAGCAGGTCGGGGGCCACGTCCGCGAAGCGCCCCAGGGCCGTGCGCCCCTCGGGATCGAGCGCCTCCCAGCGCGTCGAGAGCGCCTCACGCAGCCCCGCGCGCTGCGTGGCATCGGGCTCCAGGGCGCGATCAGCCGCGAGGGCCGCCAGGAAGGCCAGTCCCTCGAGGATGAGCTCGACCTCGAAACGCGTCAGCCCGGCCTCGGCGTTCCCCACGCCGGGCCGCGCACCCAGCGCGAGGATCAGCGCCACCCGTTGCGCCGGCGCGTGGCCGCTCCCCTGCCGTGCCTCCAGGTTCTTGAGGAGGCCTTGCCCGAGGCTGGTACGCAACGCGAGCTGCTCCTCCGCCGGCTGGCCCAGGGCCTCGTGCAGGGCGCGCGCCGTGTCGCGGTAGCCCTTGCGCGTGGCCGCCCCCCCCTCAAGCGCATCCGTGCGCAGCACAGCCAGGACCTCGGCCCGCGCGTTCTGCGGCAGGCGCAGGCCGGCGCCCGCCTCGAGGGCCCCGATCACGGCCTCGATGTGCCGGCGGCGCACGGGCTCCTCGCCCGGCGGCGACACGAGCGCCTCCTCCGGCTCGCCGGCAGGCGGCGCCGGCTCGTAGAAGGCCGGTTCGGAGGGAACGAGGCTCGAAGCGAAGCCGCGCGCGACCTCGCGCACGTCCGCGGGAGCGTCGACGGGCGCCAGCCCCCAGGCGAGCGCCCAGGCCGTGCCGGCCGCGCGCAGCAGGCGCACGGCCCCTTCCAGGCGCACCTGGCCAGCCTGCACCACCAGCTGGGCCTCGGCGGCAGCACGCCCCTCCAGCCGCAACGAGCGCAGCTGCGGGACGCCGAAGCCCTCGCCGCCCACCTGTCGCGAGATCTGGTCGGCGGCCTGCATCAGCACGCTGACGGCCGCCTCGGTGCCCTGGACCGGGAACACGCGTGCCTCGCACTGCGCCCCGCCCTGCGCCAGCTTGGGGCCGCGGAACACCACGCGCCACTCGCCGGCCGCGGGCGTCTGCGCCGCGCGTTCCCAGCCCTCCGGCGCGCGCACCACCGCCTTGACGCCCTCGAGGTCCACCAACACGGGCTCCCCGGCATGCGCCCCACGGGAGCCGAAGCCGGTCGTCAGCAGGACGAGCGACAGCGCGCGGAAGGTCGGGGGACGGAGAGGAGCCACGCCCTAGAGCCTACGCCCTTCCCGCCGCTCGCCCAGCCTCGGCCCAGCGACCGACCGCCGTCCGCGCCTCAGGCCAGGCGCGCGGCGAAGACGACAGCGACGTTCAGCACGAGCCGCGGCATCGCCGCACTGACGAGCGAGTCCGCCTCTCCGTAGAGGTCGGCCCTGGCATAGGTCCCCCCCGCGTGGCGCAGCACCTCGAGCGTGCGTCCGATCGGGTCCACGATCCAGTACTCCGGCACGCCGTTGCGCGCGTAGAGCTCGCGCTTGAGGCTTCGATCCCGCGCAGCGTTCGAGGGAGAGAGCACCTCGACCACGAGGTCGGGCACACCCCGCACCTGGTCCTGCAGGATCTCGCGCCGCGCGCTGGATACGAACACGAGGTCGGGCTCCACGACGTCGCCCGAAGGGAGGTAGACATCCACCGGCGCCACGAACACCTCGCCGGTACGCTCCCGATCGGCCCAGGCGGTCAAGGCAAGCGCCAGGTTCAGCACCGCCCGCTGGTGCGGCAGCCCGGGGGCCGGGGTCAGGACGATCTCTCCCGCGACGAGCTCGGCGCGCACCCCCTCGCCCAAGGCGAGCAGG
>JANOFW010000199.1:0-29041 GCA_031413835.1 Planctomycetia bacterium | reverse complement strand
GGGCCGGCGCGACCCCGGGGAGCGCCAGGCTCCAGCCTGGCTCCGGTTCGCGCGAGAGACCCGCGCTTCCAAGCCACCACGCGCCCAACTTCCAGCAAAGCTGAACGACCCGGACGCCCCACCCCCCAACGTGCCAGGCTGGAGCCTGGCGCTCCCAGGGGCGGTATCGCAGAACTCACGCCACCGACACAGTCGGCCAGGCTGGAGCCTGGCGTTCCCAGGGACGCATGCGCCGGCTTCTCGCATCGGCACGCCGCGCCCACCCCAGGTTCAGCGCGGGCGCATGTCCACGGTGCGTTCCAGGGGGCCGGGGGCGACGAGGTCGATCGGCTCGTCGAGCACCTTCTCGCCGCTGCGGGAGAGACTCACGACGAGGCGCAAGCGGCCCGGGGGAAGGCCCGAGAGGGTGACGGGCTTGCTCGCGTCCTGCACGTTGATCGTGCGGAAGAGCTTGGGTGCCTCTTCGCGGTAGGCCGAGACGTTGATCGTCGGGGCAGGCTGGCCGTCGGCAGGAATCACGGTCACACGCACGCTCAGCCCGGGCTCGGTCCTGAGCTCGCCCAGGTCGGTCTCGCCGGCGCCGAGGACGACGCCCCTGCGCACGAGGGGGGCGCGGGGCGGCGCGTCGATCCACAAGGTGTAGGTGCCCGGCTCGAAGCCGCCGAACCGGGCCCGAGCACCGTCGAGCTCGAGCGCGTGCTCGGAGAGGGGCTCGCCTGCCGGATCGCCCGAGAACAGCGCTACCCGGGCCTTGGCACCACCATGGGGTGCGAGGACCGCAGGCGGATCAAGGGTGAACGTGCAGGTCCGACCCTCCACGAGCCGCAGCACGACTTCCTGCTCGCCGCCGCGCACCTCCAGACGGCCGCCGTCGGCGACGGGCAGCAGCAGGTGGTGCTCGGCCCGGATCCAGGTGGAGCTTCCCCGCCTCGTGCGCAGCCGGAAGCGACCCTTCGAGTCGACTTGCAGCGGCAGGTCGCCGGTGACTACCACGGGTGCGAGCGAGCCGGGAGGCGGAGGCGGCCCGTCCCCCGCTACGCGCGAGCGAGCCTCGACCAGGACGCGCACCTGGTCCATGCGAGTGTCCGGGGGTGCCTCCACGCGCCCCTGGACCTCGACGACGTCCCGCAGATCCAGCACGGCAAGAGGCGGACGATCGAGGTCGGAAAGCTCGATCTCCTCGCTGCGTACGCCACTCGGGCCATCCACGGCCCGCAACCGGCCCTGCGGTACCTCAGTGAACAGGAGCAGGGTGGGACCCTCGATCCCACGCATGGACGCTCGCCCCGCCGTCCTCCATGCGCCGGCCAACACGTCGAAGCTCTCAAGGTGCACCTCGAAACGACCGTCCGACGGTGGCAGCACGCGCACGGCAAGCTCCCCCTGGCGGCGCAGGACCACGGAGGCGACGAAGGGCGCTGCCGTCGGCTCCCCGGGCAGGGTGAACGTGGCCTGTCCGAAACCCGGTGCGATGACGAGGATGTCCAGGCGCGGCCACCGCGGGTCCCGCACGGCCACGAACGAGAGCGTGGCGGCCTGCTCGTCGCGCTCGACCCCCCGAACGGGACGACCTGCGTGCACGTAGATCACGGGAGGCAGCTGGGGCTCGCCGTCCACCGTGACGTTCAGAACCACGCGCCGCTCGCGCCCGACCCGCACCTCGATCGACGCGTCGCCACCCTCCAGGTCGAGTTCGCCAGCGGGATCGCCGTACCGGACCGTGGTCTGCTCCTGCGCTGGGTGTCCCACGTAGACGCGCTGGCGCCTGCCTCCTAGCCCTTCGAAGCTCGCTGCGCCGTCAGCGTCGGTCGTGGCGGGGCCCCAGGCCTCAGGCGGATCCTGCCCGATGTAGACGATCCAGCCGGGAGCCGGACTACCGTCAGAGTGCACGCAGCGCACCCGCGCCCGCCGCGGCCTCCGAAACACAACAGGCTCGCCCTGGGTGGCGCCGGCCTTGGAGTGCAGCGTTCCGATCGCGCCCTCGGGCGTCACCGCCGCGCCCCAGAACGAATCCGGCGCGAACGAAGAGACGACCACGTGCCCGTCCCGCACGCGGCCCGTCGGTGCGTCGGGCACGCCACCCATGATCCCGACTGATCCCGAAGTGCGAATCTCGAGCAGCGCGCCTTCCGCGGGCATCGGGACATCGGAGGGTGCGATTGGGAACACGTGTTCCCGTCGCGGGAGCAGTTCCACCGTGATCTCGCCGGACGGCTGACCGGCAGGCGCTTCGCCATAGAGGACGGCCATGTGCGGGTTCTCGGACGGCGGCGCGTAGCCCTCGGCGCGCACGATCAGGATCAGGCGCGCGCCTGGATCCAGCCCCTCGACGCGCGTAGCTCCCTGGGCGTCGGTCGGCGCCACGAGGGGCTGCGGCTCGTAGCGCGTGTGCCAGCCGTTTCCCGTCGCGGCGCTGGTGTCCTCGTGCAGCTCGACCTGGGCGCCGGCCACGGGCTTGCCCGTGCCGCGTTCGACCGTGCGGATCACGACGCTTCGGCCGGTCGCGGGCAGCTCGAGCGTTACGGGCTCGGTTTCGTGGGGCACGCTGATCCAGCTGCTTGCCCTGCCCCCCGCGCCCCCCGAGGCAAGCAGGCGATACGTCCCCGGAGCGAGGCCGGGGAAGCGCGCCCCGCCCTCGATGTCGGTCGTCTCCGCGCGCGTGAGCGTCCAGCGGCCATTCGCCAGCAACGCCGCCACGACCCGTGCGCCCGGGACGGGCTTCCCCTGCTGGAGGACGCGCACGCGCACGTCGCCGCCGCGCCCCAGCACGATGGGCGCGATCTCGTGGGTAGCCGGCGATCCGCTCCACAACCCGTCGCTCACGCTGCCCGCGCGGCCGTCGGGGGCGAGGGCCTCGACCGTGACGGCGGCCCCCGGGCCGTCGGGACGGGGTCCGGCCTCGAGGCGGTAGCGGCCCAGGGCGTCTGTGGCGGCGCGCGTCGCCGCCCAGCCCGCGCGGCGCAGGGTCACCGCGACGCCGGCCGCTGCCCGGCCGCGCTCGTCGCGCACGACGCCGGCGATGGCGACTTCGCTGGGGCGGGCCGGAGCCCCAGGGGGCGCCTCAGGGACAGGTCGGACCGTGGCGGGACGTTCGCTCTCGAGACCCTCAAGGGTCGGGCCTGCCGTCGCAGGCGGGTCAGCCGCCGGCGTGAGGCTGGGCTCCGATGTGGGGTCCCGATCCAAGAGAAGCGTTGGAAAGAGGAGCGCCCCGGCGGCGAGCGCCAGCGCGACCACGAGCCAGGGAAGCCAGCGACGATGTCTCGGGCCTTCCCCGCTCATGGGCTCGCTCCCGTGCGGCCGGCCTGCGTCAGTCTGGGGAGGCCATCAAGGACGCCAGCCCGACCAGCAGGAAGGAGCCGGTCCAGAGGTAGTAGCCCATGGCGAGCTGGTCGCGGGACTCGGCGTCGCTGTGGTAGATCCAGCCCAGGTTGAGGGCGAAGCACAGGAGCAGCAGCACGCCCAGCGGCTTGGGGATGCCGTTCATGCGCAGGAACAGCAGCAGCACGGCCAGCAGCATCACGACGTTGGTGAGCGACGTCGAGCCGAGCAGGATGCGCTCCGTCTCGGAGCCCTTGAACTCCATGCCCTCCTTGTTGATGAGCATGTCGAAGGCCAGCCGGCAGGCCTGCCAGCCGGGGGGGCCGCCGTAGTCGAGAAAGGCCGGGGCCGGGCCGCTCTGGGCGCTGGGCGTCCCGCCCATCTCCTTGGCCACCCCCTCGGTCAGCTCGCTCAGGCCCTCGGCGATGCCGCCGAAGCCCGAGGCCATGCCCTGCATCTTGTGCGCGTCCACGAACCACGAGACCGCGAACAGGACCACGCCGAGCCATGCCAGGTTCCTGCGCATCGAGTAACCCTCCGCCAAGGGGACAAGACCCCATGCTGCCACCAGGGCCAGGAAACGCCCGTTCCAAGGGTCGATCAGGGCGGCGGGCGCCGTGCCGCCAGCTCCCGCAGCGGTCCCGCAAGGTGGCCTCGGCCCGCCTTCTCGAGCAGGTCCGCCAGCGCCTCCTCGAAGGCCTGGGTGGGCGCGTCGCGGCCTGTGGCGAGCTCGCTCTGGCGTGTCGCCAAGAGGGCCTCGACGACCCTCCGCTCCTCCGTGCTGCCCTTGACGCGCAGATCCGCCAGGGCACCCCAGGCGCGGGCCTCCGTCACCCCGTCGGAGGCCTGCATAACGGCGTCGTCGGCGGCCAGGGCGAGGTCCGTCGCCACCTCGGGGTCGGTCACGAGCGGACCGAGCAGCATCCGGGCCTGCCCCTTGAGGAGGCGGACGCGCCCGATGGCCTGGCCGCTACGAGCCTCTGCCTCCACCCACTCGTCGAGGGCCTGCTGGCGGTGGGGTGCGGCGGCGAACACATCGCCGCCCACGAGCGCCCGGCAGCCGAGCGCCAGGGCGCAGCGCGCCCGCCATCCATGGAAGGCTGGGTTCAACGCAACCTTGCCGAGCACGGCCGCCGAGATCTCGGCATGGGCGGCCTCGAGCTCGCCTTGGGCCAGCATCACGAAGCAGCGCCGGATCTGCACCTCGAGCAGCTGAGCATCGACTGCCTCGCCGTGGGCCTCGTCCAGATCCTGGCGCGCCGCCCTGAGCAGCTCGGCGCGCTCCTGCGGAACCCAGAGGGCCAGCAGGTAGCGGGTCTCGCCACGATAGGCCTTGAAGACAGGGTTGACCACGAACGTGAGCGCGCGGTCGTAGGCGGCTAGGGCCCGCCGCAGGAGCGCCACGCCCACAGTCCTCTCACCCGCCGCCAGCCGGCTGAGCGCGATGCGCTGGTGGCAGAAGGCAAGATCGCCCAGGTTGTGACCGTCCGGCGCGATCTCCGCCAGGGTCTCGTAGAGCGGCAGGGCCTCCTCGTAGCGCCCCGCGTGGCGCAGCGCATAGGCCTGTCCCAGCAGGGCGACCGGCTCCATCGGCTCGAGCGCCTGAAGGCGGCGCGCGTCGGCGGCCAGCACTTCGGCGTCGCCCGCCTGCATCGCCGTTGCGACCCTCAGGCGCAGCACCTCGACCTCGCGCGCGCCCTGGGCGCGATGAGCCGGGTGCGCCACCAGCCGGCGCAGCGCTTCGGTGGCGGCCCCCAGCGCCTCGGCGTAGAGGCTGAGCGCGCGCTGCGGCTCGCCGGCCTCGCGAGCCCGGCCGCCCTGGGTCGCGAGCACGAGCAGCACCTGGAGGGGGCCGTCGATGCCCTCGGGCTCGGCCGCCGCCGCCTGCCGCGCCGCGGCCAGCGCGCTCAGGAGCAGCGCCGCCGTGTCGGCGCCAGGCTCCTCCGAGCGAGCCTGAAGCAGGCGGCTCTCGGCCAGGGCCACGCGCCCGGGGTGCGCCCCGCTGTCGCGCAGCCCCTCGACGTCCACCGTGGCCCTGACGGTGCGGCGATCACGTTGCGAGGCGAACCACGCGGCGTGTGCCGGATCCAGGAGCAGGTCCAGGCGCGCCTCGCGCGCCTCGATCGAGCCCCGATCGCGCACCAGGGCGCCGGCGAAGGCCTCGAGCGCTCGCCCGGGGTCCTGCTTCACGCGATGCAGGAAGCGGCCGCGGAGCACATGGACCCGCGGACCCGGAGGCAGCAGACGCTCGAGAGCGGCGAGATCACGGTCGGCGTCCGGGTCCTTGAGGGCGATGCGCGCCTCCACCAGGCGCAGACGATCCTCCGGCGTGGCCTCGCCCTGCCCCACGAGCGCCTCGAGGCTTCCGGCCGCCTCGCGCCAGCGGCCCAGGGCCAGCGCCCGCTGCGCCGTGGCGCGGGCCTCCGCGGCCGTCGCCTCGGCCTTGCGGCCGGGGCCCGAGAGCAGCAGGCTGCCGACCCACGCCAGACCGACCACCAGCAGGGTGCCGGCACCCACGAGGAGCACGCGCCGGCGTCGGGCCTCGGCGCGAGCCGCGCCGCGGGCGTCGTGGGGCTTGTCGATCTCGCGGCCGGCTGCGACGTTCCGCAGCGCCGCGGCGAAGGCAGCGGCATCGCGGAAGCGCAGCGCCGGGTCCTTCTGGAGGGCATGCCCGAGCACCCGCGCCAGGCCCTCGCTGGCCCGGCGCGGCACGTGCGGCGTGGCGGCCAGCGGGTCGGCCTCGAGGACGCGCGTGATGACGCTCGCCATGGTGCCGCCCAAGAACGGGTGGCGGCCCTCCACCATCTCGAACAGCAGCACGCCGAGGGAGAACAGGTCGCTGCGCCCGTCCAGTTCCTCGCCCTTGGCCTGCTCGGGCGACATGTAGGCCACCGTGCCCACCACCTCGCCTAGCGTGGAGATACGCGTGGTCGCGTTCTCGCGCACATTCGTCAGGATGCGCGCCAGCCCGAAGTCGAGCACGCGCGCCGTCTCGCCGCCGCCCTGCTTGGGCTCGACCATCACGTTGGCGGGCTTCAAGTCGCGGTGCACGATGCCGCTGCGGTGGGCCTCGTCGAGCGCCGCGAGCATCTGCAGCGCCAGGTCGATGACCCGCGCCTCGGGCAGCGCGCCCTCCCTCGCGAGCACGCTCTCGAGCGTCTCGCCTCGGCACAGGTCCATGGCCAGGAAGACCAGCCCCTGCTCCTCGCCGCAGTGGCGCACCGCCACGGCGTTCTTGTGCGAGAAGAGAGCCAGGGCCTGGGCCTCCTGCAGGAAGCGCCGCCGGATGTCGTCGTCCTCGGCCAGCTCTGGATGCAGCACCTTGACGGCGAAGGACTGCTTGAAGAGCGTGTGCGAGGCGCTGTAGACGGTCCCCATGGCGCCGCGCCCGAGACGCTTCTCAAGGCGGTAGCTGCCCGCCAGCACCCGCCCGAGCAGCGGATCGGCCCCCGGGCCGGCGGAAGGGTCGGAGGTCATGCCCGGAGGCTACCACTCCCGGCCCCAGCGCTCGTGCGTGCGTCGCCCGGCGTTCCACGAGCCGGGCCCGCGCCCCGAGCGTCAGGGAGTGAAGATGTAGGCGTTGCGCAGCCCGCTCTGCTGGGCGTCGATCCCCAGTCCGCCGCAGTAGAGCACGCGGCCATCTAGCAGGCGCGTGGCCGAGTGGGCCGCCATGCCGGTGGGGAAGCGCAGGCTGGTGGCGAAGGTGCGCGTCGAGGAGCCGGTGGTCTCCATCACGAGGTCGCAGGAAGCCAGCAGCAGGCCGTTGTTGGTGAAGTCCACGCCGCCCACCACCATCAGGACCGTGTCGGAGATGCGCGTGGAGGTGGCGAAGGCGCGGCCCACGGTGAAGGGACTGCCGCTGTTGCCCGCCGCGACGCCGCCCGGCAAGACGTAGAGCACCGAGAGGGTGTCGCTGCCTCCGCCCAGCGCGGCCCCGCCGCTGGCGAAGGTGGCGGCGCAGGCGTTGTAGCGCGGGCCGTCGCCCGCGATCGCGGAGAGGGCGCTGAACGTGCCGGTCAGGCTGTTGAAGACCTCGCAGCGGAAGTCGGCGTCGCTGCCCCCCGCGACCAGGAAGCGCCCCAGGCCCACGTCCAGGAGCGCGTGCGTGGCATGGGTGTGGGCCATCAGGGCCGGCAGCGCGCTGAAGGTCTCGGTGACGGGGTCGAAGACCTCGGCGTCGTCGAGGTCGGCCAGGAACGAGCCCTGCAGCACGCTGCCGCCCGTCACGAGCACGCGCCCATCGGGAAGCCGCGCAGCCGCGTGGTCCACGCGCGGGCGCGTCAGGGGACCGACCGCGCGGAAGGTGCGTGAGACGGGGTCGTAGATCTCGGCGCTCGCGAGAGTCGAGAGCAGCCCCACGGGGCTCTCGATCCAGCCGCCGGCCAGCAGCACGCGTCCGTCCAGGAGGCGCGTCGCCGTGTGGCCCGAGCGCGCCACGATCATGCGCCCGGTCGTGGCCGTGAAGCCGTTGGTGGCCGGCGCGTAGAGCTCGGCCCGGTCGCTGAGCGTGGTGCCCGCCACCGTCCCCCCTGCCACCAGCACCTGCCCGCTCGACAGCAGGGTGGCCGTGTGGGCGTAGCGGCCCGTCGTGAGCGAGCTCAGCGTGCTGCGCAACTGGGTCGCGGCAGGCAGCGGAGGCGCGCCGACCTGCCCCGTGCCGTCGCCCGGCACCAAGACCGTGGTGGACCCCGTGCGGTCCGGCCCCGCGCCGCCGCCGCCGCAGCCGGTCGCCACGAGGGCGCCCACGACCAGCAGCGCGGTCGCACGTCCGAGACGTTGGCGAAACTTGAGGTGCATGGAGCCGGACGGCCCCTCCAAGGGGTCCCCTCATTCTAGGCCGAACTACGCCCAGGGCGGACGCCAAGGCGAGTAGCCGGTGCCTGACCCCACCTACTCACCCCGCCGGCTCAGACTCTCCCCAGCGCCCGCTCCCAGCGCGCGATCTCGCGGCTCACGTTCGCGGGGGCCGTGCCCCCCACGGCGGCGCGCGCCTTCACGGCCGCCTCGGGGCTGAGCGCGAGGAAGACGCCGGCGTCGAAGGCCGGGTGCGCCCCGCGGAAGGCGGCGAGGGGCAGGGCCTCGAGCGCCACGCCCTGCTTCTCGGCCTCGCGCACGAGGCGGCCCACCGCGCCGTGCGCCTCGCGGAAGGGCACACCCTTCCTGGCCAGCCAGTCGGCGGCCTCGGTGGCCAGCAGGTAGCCCGAGGGATCATCCACCGCCGCGCGCCTGCGCGCGTGGTCGAAGGGCAGATCGCCGAGCATGGCCTCGGCCACGGCCAGCATGGTGGCGACGTGGTCCTCGGCGCCGAAGACCAGCGCCTTGTCCTCCTGCAGGTCCTTGCTGTAGCCGAGAGGCAGCCCGCGCTGGATCTCGAGCAGCGCCAGGAGGTCGGCCGTCACGCGCGCGGCGCGCGCGCGCAAGAGCTCGGCGCCATCCGGGTTGCGCTTCTGCGGCATGATCGAGGAGCCCGTCGAGACGGCGTCGCCCAGACGCGCGAAGCCGAACTCGCGCGTGGTCCAGAGCACGAGGTCGGCTCCCAGGCGCGAGAGCGTGGTCGCCACGAGGGCCAGGCCCGAGAGGAACGCGGCGGCGTCGCGGCGCGAGGAGACCGCCTCGAGGCTGTTGGGCGAGGGCCCCGCGAAGCCCAAGGCCTTGGCGGTGCGCTGGCGGTCGATGGGGAAGGTGGTGCCCGCGCCGGCGCCGGCCCCCAACGGACACTCGCGCGCCTCGTAGGCCAGCCCACGGTGGTCTTGCTCGAGCATCTCGACGTAGGCCAGGAGCGCGTGGCCCAGCAGCACCGGCTGGGCGCGCTGGAGATGGGTGTAGAAGGGCATCAGCGCCTGGCCGTCGCGCTTGGCGAGCACGACCAGCGCGCGCTGCACGCGCCTGACGCCGGAGCGCGCGCGCTCCGAGGCGCCCACGAGGTAGAGCTTCAGGTCGGTGGCCACCTGGTCGTTGCGGCTGCGGGCCGTGTGCAGGCGCGCGCCGTCCTCACCGATCAGCTCGATCAGCCGCCGCTCGACGGCCATGTGGATGTCCTCGTCGCCAGGGGCGGGGACGAAGCGGCCCGCGGCCCACTCGCGCTCGATCGAGGCGAGGCCGTCGAGGATGCGCCCCACGGCCTCGCGCGGCAGGATCCCCGTGGCGGCCAGCATCTCGGCGTGGGCGCGCGAGCCCGCCAGGTCCTCACGCCACAGGCGCTGGTCCACCGGCAGGGAGCGGTTGATGGCGTCGAGCGCGGGGTGAAGCCCGCCTTCGAAGCGGCCCTTGACCAGGCCGCGGGCCTGGGCCCCCGCCGCCCCGCCGGCCGCCTGGGTGGCGCCTGCGCCCCCCGCCTTCGCGCCCCCCGAGCCCCCCGGCTTCGAGGACCGTGTCGGACGGACCTTCTTGCGCGCACCCTGGGCCACCGACGACCTCCTTCGAGGGCCTCAGGCTACGCGAGGTAGCGCTGGGCCAACAACGTGTAGGCCTTGGCGGCCGCCTCGACCTGCTCGACGGCCACCCACTCGTCGGGAGCGTGGCTGGCCCCGCTGGTGCCGGGACCCATGACGACGCCGGGCATGTGGCGCACATGGAAGAGGTCGCTCACCCCGCCGAAGGGGCGCAGGCGCTGCGTGGGGCTGACGGCCAGGGCGTGGCGCACGATGTCGGCGTCCTTGGGCGTGCGCACGGGCTGGAAACGCGTGCTCTTGACGACCACCTCGGCCTTCACGACGGCCTTGAGCAGGGTCAGCATGCGCTGGTTGTCGCAGCCGGGCGTGGGACGACCGTCGAGCTCGATCGTGCAGGCGCCGGGCAGCACGTTGGGCTTGGTGCCGCCCTGGATGACCGTGCATTGGAGCGTGGCGGGGCCCAGGTCCGGGTCGGGGGGGCCGAGGTCCAAGCCCTGCACGGCCAGCACGTCGCGCGCGGCCTTCTCGATGGCGTTCTCGCCCTCCCAGGGCCGCGAGGCGTGGCACTGGCGCCCCGTGACCTCCAGCCGCGCGCGCAACAGGCCGCGTTGGCCGGGGCAGACGTCGAGCTCGGTAGGCTCGCCCACCACCGAGGCGTCGAAGGGCGGCAGCTCGCCGAGGATGGCCTCGATGCCTTGGCCACCGGTCTCCTCGTCGCAGACCAGGGCCACGATCAGGCGCCCCGCCAGCGTGGCGCGATCGACATGCGCGAGCGCCCAGGCCATGGCCGCGGCCGAGGCCTTGGCGTCGTTGGCGCCGCGCCCGAAGACCTTGCCCCCCTCGAGGGCGCCGTCCCAGGGCTCGCGGGTCCAGCCGGGACCCACGGGCACGACGTCGATGTGCGTGAGCAGCAGCAGGCCGCGGCCGGCCGGAGCCGGACGGGCGCCTTGAACCTCGGCCCAGACGTTGCGGCCCGAGACGCGTGCCCGGACGCCCCGGCTCCCGAGCCAGCCGGCCAGGTGGTCCCGGCAGGCCGCTTCGTCGCCGGAGACCGAGGGCAGGCGGACGATCGACTGCAACAGCTCGACGGGACCCTTCACTTGGCGTCCACGTCGCGGACCGGGGAGCGCGGCATGTCGGGCTCGACCAGCGTGCCGGCCCCCTGGTCGGTGAACAGCTCGACGAGGATCGCGCTCTTGTCGAGGCCCGAGAGGATGTGGCCGGCCTCCACCCCGCCCTCGACCGCGTCGATGAGCGACTCGAGCTTGGGGCCCATGCCGCCCGAGATGATGCCACTGGCCAGCGCCGCCTTGGCCTCGCTCAGGGTGAGCTTCGAGATCAAGGTCGAGGGGTCCTTGGGGTCGCGCATCAGGCCCGCCACGTTGGTGAGCGAGATCAGCTTGGCCGCGCCCACCGAGCGCGCGATCACGCTGGCCACGGTGTCGGCGTTGATGTTCAGGATGTTGCCTTCGTTGTCGCTGGCGAGGGAGGAGATCACCGGTACGTAGCCGTTCTCGACCAGCAGCGTGAGCAGTCGCGGGTCGGAGGCCGTCACGTCGCCCACGTGGCCGAAGTCCACGATCGTGGTCTCGCCCGTGGTGGAGTCGCGCATGGGGGTCGGGGGGCGGCGCACGGCGTGGAGGATGTTGCCGTCCACCCCGGAGAGGCCCACCGCGCGCACGCCCTGCATGCGCAGCACGGAGAGGATCTCGACGTTGATCTGGCCCGCGAAGACCATCTTGGCCACGTCGAGGGTGTCGGAGTCGGTCACGCGGCGCCCCTCGACCATCCTGGGCGTGAGACCGAGCTTCTTGCTCAGCTCGGTGGCCTGGGGCCCGCCGCCGTGCACCACCACGCAGCGGATGTTGACGTGCGAGAGCAGCGAGATGTCCTCGGCCAGCGAACGCAGCGCGGCGTCGACGTCGGCGATCTCACCGCCCAGCTTGATCACCATCGTGCGCAGCCGGTGGCGGCGCAGGTAGGGCAGGGCTTCTTTGAGCAGGGCGATGTCTTTCACGGAGCGGAGCCTCCCGGGCGCAGGCAGGACAGCCTCACGCGCACGACCGTCACGGCACGGGTCACGGCTGCACGCCGAAGGCGCGGCACAGGGTAGCCTTCTGCACGTCGAGCCGCGCGCGACCCTGGTCGATCACGGCGCTCTGGGGCGAGTCGAGCACCTCGTCGGTGACCTTCAGGTTGCGCCGCACGGGCAGGCAGTGCATGAAGATGCCGCGGTCGGTCTTGGCCAGGGTAGGCCCGTCCACGCGCCAGCCGCGCAGGCCCGCGAGGCTCGTGGCGGCTTTCGCCGGATCGGCGTAGAGGTGGCGCGAACCCCAGGACTTGCCGTAGAGGGCCCGCGCGCCCTTCAAGGCCTTGTCGCGCTCGTGGGTCACGGCCAGCGAGCCGCCGGCCTCGCGCACCAGCCGCTGGGCGTCGCCCAGCACGCCCGGATCGAGGTCGTAGCCCTCGGGATGGGCGAGCACCACCTCGTGGCCCTCGCGACACAGGGCCAGCAGCGCCGCGTTGGGCACGGCCATGGGCAGCGGCTTGATGTGCGGCAGCCAGGAGACGACCACCCTGTGCCGCCCCGCGCCCAGCCGGCGGCGGATCGTGAGCGCGTCGGCGAGGCCCTGGTGCGGATGGTCGAAGGCGCTCTCGAGGTTCAAGACCGGCACGCGGCTGGCGCGCACCACCGCCGAGAGCACGGGCTCGGAGGCGTCCACCGCCGCGTCCTTCAAGCCCGCGAAGGCACGCACGCCCACGAGGTCCACCATCTCGCTCAGGACCCCGAAGCCCTCTTTCACGTGCTCGGCGCAGTCGCCGTCCATCAGCACGCCATCCCGGTGCTCGAGCTGCCACAGTCCGCCCCCCACCTGCAGGTAGACGGCGTGGGCGCCCAGGTCAAAGCAGGCGATCTCGAAGGCGGTCCGGGTGCGCAGCGAGGCGTTGTAGAAGACCATCGCCGCGCGCCGCCCCCCGATCAGCCGCTCACGCCCCCGCAGGCCCCCGAGAACCTCGGCCGTCTCGAGCAGGTGCGCCCAGTCGCGCGCCGCGATCGTGCGCAGCGAGGTCAGGTGCCATGGCGTGGCAGGCAGAGGCAGGGGGGCCGGGGGGGCGTTCAACGTGTTCGGGCTTCCGTGGGGAGGGCGCAACCTTACCGGCAGCGGGACGCAGGGGGGAGTCCCGAGAACGCCAGACGCCAAACCGGAACCCAGAGCCAGGCTGGAGCCTGGCGCTCCCAGGGCAGCCTAAGAGGCAAGCGACGGAGTTGGGAGCGCAAGGTTTCAACGCAGCGTCACCGGAGCCAGGCTGGAGCCTGGCGCTCCCAGGGCGGCCAAGACGCCCGAAGCGGGCGGGAGCCTAGGCGGGAGGGTCGCGCCGGGCACTGCTCCACGGCCAGCCTTCAGGACTGGTAGCCAAGCCGGCCTTGACGGGATTCGCATGGATGTAGGACACCGTGGTGTCGAAGTGCTCGCGATCGCGGATGTAGCGATCCCAGTACTCGCGACTCCAGACTCTGGGCACGAGCCTGGCTGGCTGCGTCGTCGACCGGAGAGCCGAGAGACGCCGACCCGTGAAGGACTTCCAGGAGGCCACGATGCGGGCCACCTGCCAGCCCGCCATGGGCGCGAAGAGAACATGCACGTGGTTGGGCATCACGACCCAGGCAAGCAACCCGTAGCGCACGGCATCGAAGTGAAGGAACGCACCCTGGACCAGTGCGGCCGCCTCGGGAGATCGCAACAGGCAGGACCCATGGCCTGCGTCAAGCCACGCCTCCATGCGCTTGCGTCGCTCGCCGTCCTGCCGTCGCGGTGGGATGCGACTGACCTCCTCTGCCAGGCGCGCCAGGACTTCAGCCGGCAGGCTGTCGGCGAGGTGGTACGTCACGTGCTGCACGACGTGCGATCCGTCGAAGTGCGGCATGTACCCACGCGAATGCCACGCGGGCCCGTGATCGGCATCCTGCAAGGAAGCACTTTCCGCCATGCGGTTTTCGCCTGGGAACTCCAGGCTCCAGCCTGGCGCTTCCCATCCAAGCAGAACGCCCCCCTCCGCGCACCGCCCTCTTGGGTTGCCCTGGGAGCGCCAGGCTCCAGCCTGGCTCCGGTGACGCCGGGCTGACGTGCTACGCCCCCGCCTCCACCCCAGGCCTCCGGCTCTTACGCCAGCAACCTCGCCAGCGTCTCGACCAACGGCTGCGCCTCGTCGAGCGTGAGCGTGAGCGGCGGCAGCAGGCGGATCTGCTGGGCGTCGCCCTCGCAGGTGCCGGTCAGGATGGCCTGCTCGAAGAGCGCCTTGACGATGGGTTGGGCGGGACGCTCGAGGTTGACGCCGCGGATCAAGCCCAGGCCCGTGACGCTCTTGACGCCGGGGACCTCGCGCAGGCGCTCGGCGAGCGCGTCGCCCACGCGCCGGGCGTTGCCGGGGAGGTCTTGCGCGCGGATCACGTCGGCCGTGGCGGCGATGGCGGCGCAGGCCAGGGGGCCGCCCCCGAAGGTGGTGCCCTGCTCGCCAAGCCCCATCTTGGCGGCCAGGTCCTCGCGCACGAAGACGACCGCGGCGGGGAAGCCGCCGGCCACGCCCTTGGCGCCGGTGATCAGGTCGGGCGTGACGCCCACGTTCTCGCCGAAGAACAGACGCCCCGTGCGCCCGAAGCCGGTCTGCACCTCGTCGAAGATCAGCAGGGTGCCCGTGCGCGTGCACAGCTCGCGCAGCCCGCGGAAGTAGGCCGCGTCGGCCACTCGGATGCCGCCCAGGGAGGGGATCGGCTCGAGGATCACGCATGCCACCCCGGCCCCCACCGCCTTCGTGGCCGCCTCGAGGTCGCCGTAGGGGATGTAGGTGTGTTGCGAGGGGATCGGATAGGCGGGGTCGTGGTACTTGGGCAGCCCGGTGGCGCCCAGCGAACCCAACGTGCGCCCGTGGAACCCGTCGCGCAGCGAGACCACCTGCATGCGCCCGGTGTGCTTGCGCGCGATCTTGAGCGCGGTCTCGTTGGCCTCCGTGCCGCAGTTGCACAGAAACACGCGCCGCAGGCCCTCGGGCGCCAGGGAGGCCAGCCGCTCAGCCGCCAACGCGCGCACGTCGCAGTAGAGCACGTTACTGTAGAAGATCAGCCGTCCGGCCTGCTCGCGGATGGCCTCGACCAGGCGCGGATGGCAGTGCCCGGCCAGGGCCACGCAGTGACCGCCGTAGAGGTCGAGGTAGCGGCGGCCCTCGACGTCGTAGACGTAGGAGCCCAGGCCCTTGGCCAGCGCCACCGGCCACTTGGCGTAGGTAGGGACCTGCCAGCGGTCTTCCTGCGCACGCGCGGCCTCGTTGGTCGTCGCCAGCGGGCCGACGGCCGAGGCACGGGCGGGCGCAGCCGCGGCGCGCTTCACAGGCCCATCCCGGGGGCGTTGAGGCCCAGCGTCTCGGGGAGGCCCGCGAGCAGGTTGAGGTTCTGCACGGCCGTGCCCGCCATGCCCTTGCCTAGGTTGTCGGTGACCACGGTGACCAGCGCGAGCCCCTCGCCATGCGTCACGTGGATGTCGGCGAAGTTCGTGCCCACCACGCCGCGCAACTCCGGGGGCTCAGGAGTGAACCGCACAAAAGGCTCCTTGCCGTAGGCCTCGCGGAAGGCCCGCTCCACGGCTTCCTTCCCGACATTGACGGGCGCGAAAGCCGTGACGTGGATGCCGCGCGCGAGCGGCGCGCTGTGCGGCACGAAGTCCACGCGCGCGCCCTCGCCCGACGACCCGGCCCCCAGCGCCCCCACGATCTCGGGCAGGTGCTGGTGCTTCAAGGGCCGGTAAGCCTTGAAGTTCATGAAGCGCTCGGGGTGGTGCGTGCCCTTGGCGGGCTCGGAGCCCGCGCCCGACGAGCCCGTCACGCTGGCCACGCTGACCCGACCCGCCAGCAGGCCCGCGCGCGCCAGCGGCCAGAGCGCGAGGATGGTCGTGCTGGCGTGACAGCCGGGGTTGGCCACCAGGCGCGCCTTCCGGATGGCCTGGCGATGGCCGCACTCGGGCAGGCCGTAGACGGCCTCCTTCAAGCGCGCGGGCGCCGGGTGCGGCAGCCCGTACCAGGCCTCGTACTGCGTCGGGTCCTGCAAGCGGAAGTCCCCCGAGAGGTCGATCACCTTCAGGCGCGGGTGGCGGTCGAGGAGCCCCGGGCTCTGCGCGGCCGAGATGCCCGCTGGCTTGGCCTGGAAGAGCACGTCGTTGCCGGCCGCGAGCCGTTCGAGGGCCTCGGGGCTCTCCAACGTGAAGGCCAGGTCCGTGAAGCTCCTGAGGTGCGGCCAGGTCTCAGCCACCGATTTCGTGCTGGTCCGGCTGGTGATCGCGCTGACGACGACCTCGGGATGCGTGAGCAGGAGCCGCATCAGCTCCATCCCACCGTAGCCGGTGCCGCCGAGGATGGCGACGCGGATCGTCATGCCAGCAGCTTCACCTCGGCGATGCCCTTGGCCACGCTGGCCGCCGAGGCCTTGAGCGCCGTGAGCTCGGCCTGGTCGAGCTTGAGCTCGACCACGCGCGTGACGCCCTTGGCGCCCAGCTGGATGGGCACACCGAGGTAGATATCCTTGAGGCCGTACTGGCCCGAGAGCCAGGTGCTGCAGGCCAGCAGCCGGTTCGTGTCGCCCAGCACGGCCTCGACCATCGCGCAGGCGCTGGCGCCGGGCGCGTAGTAGGCGCTGCCCGTGCCCAGCAGCTTGACGATCTCCGCGCCGCCGTTGCGGGCGCGGTCGGAGAGGCGTACGATCACCTCGGCCGGGAGCAGCTCGGGCAGCGGCACGCCGTTGACGGTGGAGAAGCGCGGCAGCGGCACCATCGTGTCGCCGTGGCCGCCGAGCACCATGGCACGCACGTCGAGCGGCGAGCACTTGAGCTCCATGGCGATGAAGGTGGCGAAGCGCGCCGAGTCGAGCAGGCCCGCCATGCCCACCACGCGGCCGGGCGCGAAGCCGGTGGTCTGCTGCACCACCCAGGTCATCACGTCGAGCGGGTTCGTGACCACGATGACGATCGCGTTGGGCGCGTGGCGCTTGATGTGCTCGCCGCTGGCGCGCGCGATCTCGACGTTCTTCTTGAGCAGGTCCATGCGGTCCATGCCGGGCTTCCTGGGGAAGCCGGCCGTGACCACCACCACCTCGGCGCCGGCGATGATCGCCGGGTCGTGGCTGCCCGTGACGCGGGCGTCGAAGCCCAGCACGGGCCCCACCTGGGTCATGTCGAGGGCCTTGCCCGCGGGCACGCCCTCGGCGATGTCGAAGACGGCCACGTCCGCCACGCCGCGGCTGGCGAGCTGGTAGGCGCAGGTGGCCCCGACGTTGCCGCCGCCGATGATGCCGACCTTGCGCATGGCTTGCTCCTCGCGCTCACAGCGCGCCGCGGACTTGAAGCGCGGAGGATAGACCCCCCAGCCCCTGCGACAAGCCGTCGAGCCACCGTCGCACGGGCCGCCCGAGACGCGGGGCCCGACCGACGCTGGCCTAGCGGCCGGCCTTGGGCCCGGCCGCCTGGAAGAGGCGCGAGAAGCGCTCCTCGGCCTGCTTGTAGCGGGTGAGGGCGGCGTCGAAGGCCTGGAGCGCCTCGGCCACCTTGGCCCGCACCTCGGGCGTGCCCGCGTCGGGCCGGGTGGCCAGGTCCTTGAGCTCCGCGGCGGCCTTGGACATGTCGCTCATGGCACGCATGTAGGTGAGCGCGGAGAGCCTCAGGTTCTCGTAGGCGATCTCGTCGCCACCGGGCTTGTTGGCCAGCTTCCAGGGATGGGCGCGCAGATCCTCGCTCGCGTCCAGGATGTTGCGCGAGGCGTCCTGCAGATTGGCGAAGACGGACTCGAGGTCGTGGCCCAGCTCGGTCACGACGCGCTTGGCCTCCGGGCCCAGGCCCTCGAACTCCTTGGCCAGGCTCGTGAGCTGACGGGCCAAGCCGTCGAGCTCGGTCAGGAAGCTGTCCACCTTCGGCGCGGCCGCCTGCACGACCTCGTCCACCTTCGCCGCCGCGCTCTTGAGCGAGGCCAGCATCTCGGCCGTGTCGGCCCGCACCTGGGCCATGGCGTCGCGGCCGGTGCCGGCCATGGTCTTGAGGTCCTCCGAGGCCACGCGCACGTTGGTGGCGATCGTGTCGATCTCACGCTCGACGCTGGCCAGGCTGCGCTTGAGCGAGGCGATGGCGGCCAGCACCTCGTCGCTGACCGCCTGCGTGTCGAGCGCATCGACCTTCTTGCGCAAGTCCTGCAGGAAGCCCTTGGCTTCGCTCACCACGGCGCCCACGTCGCTGGTGGCCGAGATGACCTGTTCGATGAGCACGTCCACCTTGCCGGAGATGTCGTCGAGGCTCGCCCCTTGCACGCCCAGGATGGGGTTGGCGCGCGTCTCCTCGGGCGACAGGTCCTCGCGCGAGAAGCCGGGCACGAGCAGCAGGGAGGGCACGCCCGTGACCAGGTTGTTCTTGAGCCGCGCCGTGGTGCCGCGGGGCAGGCGCTGGTCCTCGGCGAGCTCGAGCTCGGCCAGCACGTAGATCTCGCGCACCTCCTGGGGGCCGGAGGCAGGCAGGGTGGCGAGGCGCTTGCGGTCCTCGGCCGTGAGCCGCTCGCCCGCGCGCGTCTCGCTGGCCTGCATCACCTTGGAGACACGCCCGATCTCCAGACCCAGGTAGTAGACCGCGTCGCCGTCCACCGGCGCCACGTCGCCCTGCGCGAAGCGCACGTGCCAGTGGGAGAACGTGCGGAAGAAGCCGCGACCGGTGGCGACGTAAAGCAGCGCCAGGACGGCCGCGATGCCTCCCAGGACCACCAGCCCGGCCGTGAACTCCGCGCGCTTGGTGTACATGGCTCCGGCGACCTCAGAGACGGAAGAGGAGGAAGTAGTTGAGCACGGCGTCGGTCACGATGATGAACAGGATCGAGGTCACGACGGCGCTGGTCGTGGCCCGTCCCACGCCCTCCGCGCCGCCTTCGACCTGGAAGCCACGGTAGCAGCCCACGGCCCCGATGATCAGCCCGAAGACGACGGACTTGGTCAGGCCGCGCCAGATGTCGGCCACCGTCAGCTGGTCCCAGGCCTGGTGGAAGAAGGTCACGACGGGCACGTCGAGCACGCCCTTGGCCACCAGCATGCCGCCCAGGATCCCGACCCAGGTGCCCAGCATGGTGAGGCAAGGCACCATCAGCATCACGGCCAGCAGGCGCGGCGCCACGATGTAGCGCACGGGGTTGAGGGCCATCGTGCGGATGGCGGTGACCTCCTCGCGCACCACCATCGTGCCGATCTCGGCGGCCAGCGCCGCGCCGATGAAGCCCGTCATGATCACGCCCGTGAGCAGGGGTCCCAGCTCGACGACCGTGCCCACGCTCATCAGGTTGCCGACGTAGTGCACGAACCCCAGCGACTGGAGGATGCTGCCGCCGATCAAGGCCAGGATCATGCCCACGAAGAGGTTGACGAGGAACACCACCCCCAACGCCCGCGGGCCGACGCGCACGGACTCCTGACGGAAGGCCCGCCCGCTGACGGGCCGCGCGCGCAGCGGCCCCAGGACGAGGTGCGCGAGCGTGTCGCGTGCGAGCAGCCCCAGGCCGCCCAGCAGGTGCACCCCGCTCAGCGTGGCCCCGCCCAGGGCGTGAACCCAGGTCCGCGCGAGCCAAGGCGTTCGCGGGGGTCCCTGCGGGGTGGCCGGGGGCGGGGTGGCCGGGGGCGGGGTGGCCGGGGGCGGGGTGGCCGGGGGCGGGGTGGCCGGGGGCGGGGTGGCCGGGGGCGGGACCACGGGGCGCTACTTCAGCGCGTCCCCGCTGGTGGCACGGATGTCGAAGATGGATGTGAGGTTCGACAGGCGGAAGAGGTTCTGCACCGAGGAGGAGAGCCCGCACAGGCGCAGGCGCCCCCCGTACTTGTTCGTGGCCTGCAGCGCCTCGATCAGCGTGGCCAGGCCCGAGGAGTCGATGAACGCCACGTGGGTCAAGTCCACCACCAGCGGCGTGGACTTCTCCTGCAGCGCTGCGCGCAGCTGCGTGCGCAGGTCGGGCGAAGTGTGCATGTCCACCTGGCCCTCCACGAGGAACAGGGCGGCGGTGCCTTGTGTCTGTCGCGTGACCTTCATGCGGAATCCCTTCAGGCGAGTTGGCGTCGTGGCTCGGCAGCCGGACGGGCGGAGAACAGGCGCACGTCCCCTCAGGCCGGCTTGCCCGAGGAGGCGTGCTTGACCAGCGTCAGCGTCGTGCCGCCGTGCCGGTTCAGGTTGTACTCGACCACATCCATGGTGGAACGGATCAGATGCACCCCCAGGCCCCCGGGACGGACCTCGTCGAGCGGCCGGGAGGCGATGCGGGAGGGGTCCACGAAGCGGCCGTGATCCACGAGGTCGATGCGCAGGCAGCCCGGCTGGGCCACGAACTCGAGCTCGATGGGCTGGTCGTGCCGGTCGCGGTAGGCATGCCGGATGACGTTGGCGACCGCCTCGGTCACGGCCAGGAGCAAGGTGTCGCTCTCGGCTGCCGCCAGGCCGGCGAGCGCGGCCGCCTGCTCGACCACCCCCCGCACCAGGGGCAGGAACCTGGGGTCCGAGGTCAGGCGCAGCTCGATTCGGTCCGGGCCGGGGAGGCTCACGGGCTGCTCCGGGGGGCTGGGGGGGCAGCGGCGGCGGCGGGAGCGACGGGGGCCGCCGAGCCTGTGCGCGACGCCCACCAGGCGCGCCAGTCCTGAACCTGCCGGTGGAGCTCGGGCGGCGGGGCGTAGGCCCGATAGCCGCTGTCCCGACCGGTCAGGTCGCGTAGGGCCTGGCCGGCCACGAGACGCACGGCGCCGTCCTCGTCGTCGAGCAGCTCGATCAGCTCGGGGACCAGCACGTCGTCACCTCGGCGCGCGGCCTCGCTGACGGCTTGGGAGCGGACCGAGGGGTTGGGATCGTGGAGGTCGTCGACCGGGCGGATGGGCCGCGGCCCCTCCGAGGCGCAGGCGCTCCCCAGCAGGACGGCCAGGGAGAGCGCGAGCAGCGGCGACGAGGACAGCCGCAAGCAAGCCGCCCCGGGGACGGCTCCCGGGAGAGGCGCCCCCCTCTCGCCTGCGCTCGGGCTGGTTCCCGCGTGCCTCATGCCCGGCGCCAGCCTCCCGATCCGCTCGCGGAGGCGCCCGAACGTGCGGCGCCCCCAGCGGGACTCGGATTCTCGGGGCCGGGGCCCGAAAAGGCAAACATGCCCGCCAGTGGGCCGCCGCGAACCGCCCGATGGTGCCCCACTCCCGCCCCGGAGGCGGTCACTTCAGCTGACCCGCCTCCCGGTACCAGCGGGCGGTGGCAGCCAGGCCCGGGCCCAGGCCGATGGAGGCGCGCCAGCCGGCGGCGCGCTCGAGGGCCGCGCCGGAGCAGATCCAGTCCCCCTCACCGATCTCGCGCACCCGCTCGCGGCTCAGGAGGGGCGCCACCCCGGTGAGCTGCGCTCCGAGGTCGGCGAGCGTGCCCAGGAGCCGTGCGGCCGAGGGCGGCAGGCCCAGCCGCCGCGGCCTGCGCCCGACGGCCCCCGCCACGCCTTCCGCCAGCTCCGCCTGCGAGACGGGCGGGTCGGAGGTCACGAACCAGGCCCGGTGAAGGGTCTCCTGCCCGCGGCCGGCCGACAGCATGCCGGCGGCGAGGTCTTCGACGTGGATCAGGCTCAGCCGCCGAGCCGGCGAGCCCACCACCGGTAGCAGACCGCGAGCCGCCGCCCGGAACAGCGCCAGGAAGTCCTTGTCGCGCGGCCCGTAGACGGCGGGCGGACGCACGATGACCCACGCGAGGCCGGTCCCCAAGGAGGCCAGGCCTTCCTCCGCGCGCCGCTTGCTCAGGCCGTAGGTCGTCACGGGCTGGAGCGGCGCCTCCTCGGTCAGCGCGTGGGGCCCGGTCGCCGGACCCACGGCGGCCAGGGAGGAACAGAAGACGAAGCGCCCCGAGAGCCCGGCGTCGAGCGCCTCGCGCGCCAGCCGCAGCGTGCCGGCCGTGTTGACCGCGAGCATCTCACGCGCCGTGCGGCTGCGGGTGAGCGCGCCCAGGTGCCACACCTCCTCGACGCCCGCCAGCGCAGCCCGCAGGCCCACGCCGCTCTCGAGGTCACCCGCGACGATCTCCACGGCGTGGCCCCGCAGGCGCTCGGGATCCACCGGGCGGCGCGAGAGGCAACGCACCTCGGCACCTCCCGCGAGCAGACGCTCGACGAGATGGCTGCCGACGAAGCCGTGCCCACCGGTGACGAGGACCCGCACGAAGCGCGAGGATACGACGCCCGACGCGGCCTACGCCGCAACATCGCCCTTACGGATCGCCACCCATGGTTGACTGGGCCGAGCGCTTCCCTAGGATGGTGCCCCCTGGCGGGGTCTGGCGGAAGCCATGCGCGCCGGCCGGGGGCCGCCGAGCACGGGCGCCGCTTGGCGGCGCCGGTGCCGACGCGCCGTGACGCAGCAGCCCGCCCGTCTGCCCCCCGAGAGCCCGACCCCGAGACCCCGCACCGCGTAGCCACCGAGGACCGCCCGTTGGACCTGTTCGAGAAGGCCGCCAAGTACACGAAAGCCGAGGAGTACCGGGCGGCGGGGCTCTACCCCTACTTCCGGGCCATCGAGGAGTCCGACGGGGGCCGCCGCGTGCGGATCGGGGGCCGGTCGATCGTCATGGCCGGCTCGAACAACTACCTGGGCCTGACCCACGACCCGCGGGTGATCGAAGCCGCCCAGCGCGCCATCGCCCGCTACGGCTCGGGCTGCACCGGATCGCGCTTCCTGAACGGCACGCTCACGCTGCATGAGGAGCTCGAGGAGCGCCTGGCCCGTTTCCTGCGCAAGGAGGCGTGCATCACCTCGGGCACGGGCTTCCAGACCAACGTGGGCGCGCTGGCGGCCCTCGCCGGCCGCGAGGACGTCATCTTCGGCGATCGTGACAACCACGCCTCGATCATCGACGGCTGCCGACTCTCCTTCGCACGCCACCTGAAGTACCGCCACAACGACGTGGACGACCTGGGCCGCCTGCTGCGCGAGACCCCGGTCACCGAAGGCGGCTCGCGGTTGATCGTCACCGACGGCGTGTTCTCGATGCTGGGCGACCTCGCGCCGCTGGCGCGCATGCTGCCGCTGGCGCACGAGCACGAGGCGCGCGTGCTGGTGGACGACGCCCACGCCATAGGCGTGCTGGGGGCCGGGGGGCGCGGCACGGGCGAGCACTACGGCGTGCACGACCAGGTGGACATGATCAGCGGCACCTTCAGCAAGAGCCTGGCCTGCCTGGGGGGGTTCGTGGCCGGCCCCAAGGCGGTGATCGAGCTGCTCAAGCACACCAGCCGCTCGGTGATCTTCTCCGCCTCCATGACACCGGCCAGCGTGGCCACCGTGCTGGCCTGCCTGGACATCGTCGAGAAGGAGCCCCAGCGGCGCGAGCGGCTGTGGGCCAACGTGCGCCGCATGAAGGCGGGGTTCCAGGAGATGGGCCTGGACGTCATCGACGGCGGCAGCCCGATCCTCTCCGTGGTGATCGGCGAGGACCGCGCGACCTTCGAGTTCAACCGCCTGCTCTTCGAAGAGGGCGTGTTCGTCAACCCCGTCATCCCCCCCGCCGCGCCGCCGGGCATGAGCCTCTTGCGCACCTCCTACATGGCCACGCACACCGACGAGGATCTCGACGCCGTGCTGCGCGCCTTCCGCCGGGTGAGCGAACAGCTCCGCATCCTGGGTTGACGATCGGCCGCGATCTTGCTACGCGGACGTACGCCGCGCTGGACTGGGGGCGCTCGGGCCCCCGCGTCGTCCTCATGTAGAAAGACTACACGTCGTCCTCCGCGGCGGCCCTCCGCACCCCAGCCAGTGCGGCGGTGCCCCGGGGGCGTCCGGGCGAGCCCCGGTGGGGCTCGCAACTGCGGCAAGGCCCCCTGCAAGCCACGGTCGTTGCAGGATCATCGCAGGTGATCTAGGACTGGAAGCAAGGCTGGGCCCAACAGCGGAGGACAAGGTGCCTGCAGATCCGCTCGCGGCTGGGAGTCGCACTCGGGGCCCTGTGCTCGTCCGGCCGACGCAGGGCCGCGGCGAGGCGCGGCTGTTCCTGACGCTCCCCTACCGGCTCTACGCCGGCTGGCCCGGCTGGGTGCCGCCGCTGCGGATGGCCGAGGCCGCGCTCCAGGACCGCGCCAAGAACCCGTTCTTCCAGCACAGCGCGGCCGAGCACTTCCTCGCTTGGCGCGGCGCGCGGGTCGTGGGCCGCGTGGCGGCCGTCGAGAACCGCCGCCACAACGAGACGCACGGCGAGCGCATCGGCTTCTTCGGGTTCCTCGACGTCGAGCCCGACGCCGAGGCCGCGCAGGCCCTGCTCCGCGCGGCCGCGGGCTGGTGCGAGGCGCGGGGGCTCGTGGCGCTACGCGGGCCGACGTCCTACTCCACCAACGACGCCTGCGGCGCGCTGGTGTCCGGGTTCGGGGAACGGCCCGCGGTGCAGATGCCCTGGAACCGCCCCGATCTCGATGGCCTGATCCAGGGCGCGGGCCTGTCTCCCGTCAAGGACCTCGTCGCCTACTGGCTCGCGGCCGCGCATCCCGCGCCGGAGCGCTTCGAGCGCGTGGTGGCGCGCCAGCTCGAGCGCGCAGGCATCGTCCTGCGACCCCTCGACTTGGCGCACTTCGCCACCGAGATCGAGGTGCTGCGCGACCTCTACAACCGCTCCTGGGAGCGGAATTGGGGCTTCGTGCCCGCCACCGAGGCCGAGTTCCGCCACGCCGCCAAGGACCTGAAGACGGTCGTGGATCCCGACCTCTCGGCCGTGGCCGAGCTCAAGGGCGTGGCGGTAGGCTTCTCCGCCGTGCTGCGCGACGTGAACCTGGTGCTGGCGCCGCACGGCGGCGGCAGGCTGCTTCCCACGAACCTCCTGCGCCTGCTCTTCGGCTTGAAGCGCGTCAAGCGCTTCCGCGTGATCACGCTGGGCGTCGTGCCGGAGGCCCGCGGCAAGGGGATCAACGAGGCGTTCTTCCTGCACGCGCACCGGGCCTGCCGCGTCAAGGGGGGGCTGGGAGCGGAGGCGTCGTGGATCCTGGCCGACAACCAGCGCATCCGCGCGCCCATCGAGGCCATGGGCGGCGTGGTGACCAAGACCTACCGCCTCTACGAAACGGCGCTGCCGCTCCGCTGACGCCCGCCGTCTGGAGGTGCCGGGGCTTACGGCTGCTTGGGCTGCGACAAGCGCGTGCGTACGCCGGCCTCGTTCTCCTTCCACCACTTCTCCCAGGCCTTCTGTGCGCGGCGCAGCTCGGGCTTGGGCAGGGTGGCGGCGAACGGCTCCTGGTGGCCGGTGATGAAGATCAGCGCCTGGTTGGCGGCGGTGCGCACGAGGTCGTCCTTGTCGTCGAGGGCTTCCATCAGCGCAGGTACGGCGTCGCAGGCCTTGAGCTCGCGCAGCGCGTCGGCCGCGCCCAGCCGCACGTAGAAGTCGCGGTAGGTCTTGAGCGTGGCCGTCAGGGCAGGGACGGCGCGCAGGTCCTTGAGACGGCCGAGCTCGAGGGTGGCGCTGAACGCGATGCCCGCGTTGGGGTCCTTGAGGAGGTCGATCCAGTGCTGCAGCGTGGCGGCATCGGTGGCGGGCGCCGGGGGCTCCGGGGTGGGCGCGGGCTGCGCTTGCGGGGTGGGCGTAGGCGCGGGGGTCGGCTCAGGCTCGGGCGCGGGAGCGGGAGCGGCGGGGAGCTGGGCGGCTGCGCGCTGCTGGAGCTCGCGCAACCAGGCATGCACCTCGCTGACCTGCCGCTCGAGGGCCACGAGGCGGCCCTCGATCCGGTCGCAGCGGCCCTGGAGCTCGACGCGCTCGGCGGCCGTACGCTCGGCCAGGGCCTGCGCGTCCGAGCTCAGGCGCTCGAGAGCCGTTGTCAGCGCGTCCAGGCCCGAGAGGCGGGTCTGGAGCGGCGCCAAGCCGGCCCGCTGACGGGCCTCGGCGTCGGCCAGCGTCTGGGCACCCTGCTCGCGGATGGCCTCGGCCACCGCGGGGGGCACGCCGGGCTGCTGGCCGCGGGAGGCCACGAGCCAGACCACTCCGCCCAGCGCGGCCAACGCGACCAGCAGGCTGAACCAGCCGCCCGCGCCACGTCCAGCGGCCAGGGCCCGCCGCGCGATGCACGTGGCGCAGATGGTGCGGCCGTCGGCGATGACGGCCTTGGCGGTCTCGAAGTCGGCGTCCGGGATGGACTCCTGACAGAGCTCGCAGAAGCGGATCTCCATGGAGGTTCCGTGGTTGGGAGGGGATCGAAGGGTGGTGGGCATAGGGATGCTAACGCCAACCGCGCCCGTGCCGGACAGCGACCCGCGCCAAGCCCGGCCTGGACGGGCTGGCGCAGGCCTACTTGGGGGCGTCGGCGCCCTTGGGCTGCTTCCAGAGCTCGCGCAGCTCCTTCTCGTGCCGGGACCAGAATTCCAGCATGTCGGCTCGGGCGCGGGTGCGCTCTTGGGGTCGCGCCTGGGGCGAGAGACCCAGGTCGTGGTCCGTGATCAGCCGCAACGATTTGTTGGCCTGCTGGGCCACCATGCCGCTCTTGTCGCGCAGGGCCTCGGCCAGGGCCGGCACGGCGTCGCAGGCTCGCAGCTCGCCCAGGGCGGCGGCCGCCGCCTGACGGGTGAAGAAGTCGGCGTGCAGGGCCAGGATGCGGATGAGCTTGGGCGTGGCCTCGAGCACCCGGCGCTTCTGGATCACGGTGATGGCCGGATAGAGCTTCTCCGGATCCTCCAGGTCGAGGTCGGCCAGGGCCTTGTCGACCTGCGCCTTGACCACCTCTGGGTCCTCAGGAGGCCCGCTGGGCATCTCGGGCTTGGGGAGCGTGAGATTCGGCTTCATCGGCCCCTCGCCGGGACCCGCGGGCCCCGTCCCGCTGGGCGCCATGGCCAGCGGGCGCTCCTCGAGCGCCTTCACGCGCGTCTCCACGGTGCCCAAGGCGGTCTGCACCTGCTTCTCGACACCGGCCGCCACGCTGGTGACCGCGGCGTCCAGGTCCTCGAGCTTGCTGGCGTTGTAGTTGGCGGTGTTCTCCGCCTTGGCCTGGGCCTTCTGCAGCGCATCGGTGGTCTGGGCGAGCATCTCCTGGGCCTTCTTGAGGCGCTGGTCGATCTCGCGCTGCGCGGCGCTGTCACGCGCATGCGCCGCCTTGGCGACCTCCTCCTGGAGGCTGCGGGCCACACGGTCCACGTCGCTGCTCGAGAGCGCGACGGCCGCGGCGTCCTGGGTCTGGCTGGGGCGCCCCAGCAGCGCGAACAGGGCCAGCCCGTTGGCCAGCAGGGAGAGGAGCAGGGCAAGCTTGGACATGGCGCCTCGCAAGGGCTCTAGGGATCGGCCCGACACCCCATGCTATCTCCCACTTCCGGGACGCGCCCGATGCCTGGGCCTGGGCACCCACCCGCCGCACCAGGACACCCAGGCGGCCCGGACCCCCAGGCGACGCTGCGCCGCCCGCGCGGTATCTAGGCGCCGCCTCGGCGCCTAGTCGTCGTCGTCGTCGCCGCCGCGGCGCGTCTCGAAGTCGAGCCCCCGGGCGATGAGGGCCACGCGCTCCTTCATCAGGCGTCCCACCTTGAACTTGACAACCCGCTTGGCGGGCACCTCGACCTTCTCGAGGGTGCGCGGGTTCTGGGCCCGACGGGCGGCCCGCTCCTTGATCTCGAACACGCCGAACTCGCGGAACTCCAAGCGGTTGCCGCGTCCGAGCTCGCGGATGATCTCGTCGAGGAACAGCTGGATGATGTCCTTGGCGACGACCTTGGTGACCCCCGTACGCTCGGCGATGCGGGCGACGAGCTCCTTCTTGGTGATGGTGCGGCCGCCGGGTTGGCCGGGTTGGCCGGCGGCGTCAGGGCGGGTCGAGGCGCTGTCCATCCAGGTGCTCCCGTCCCCCGCGAAGCGCCGGGGGGCCAGCCTAGGATTTCCCTAGACCCTTACCGCAGCCAACTTTAGGAGAGTCTACCTGGGCTGTCAAAGGGGTAGCATCGGATCCTTCTGGAGTCCCGCCATGGCCGATCACCGCATCCCCGACGCCCTGGCCATGCGGCACCTGCGCACGCGCAGCGCCCCCGAGGCGGAGCGCGAGCAGGTGGCGGCGGCCCTGCGTGCCCAGGGTCGCAACACCCAGGCCCTGCTGCTCTACGACGGCCGGACGGCTCACCCCGCGCTCCGGGGCGAGCTCGAGCAGGCAAGAGCCGCCGGCCAGACCTTCCGCCTGTTGACCCTCCGGCGCCTGGGGCTGGCCGTGAGCGAAGCCGACCTTCGGGCCTGCGCCGAGGCAGCCGAGCAGGTGGGTCGGGCCCTGGAGGCGCGCCTGGCCTACGTGGCCGTGGGCGACACCGAGGCCGTGCGCGCCCTGGGGATCCAGCTGCCCGAGAGCCTGCGGCCCCCGCCGCCCCCTGCGCCTCCTGCGCCCCCCGCCACTACGACGACGCGCTAAATGACCGGTCGTGATTCTGGGACATTACGGGCGGCACGCTGGGCCGGGGGCGCTCGGGCCACCGCGTCGTCCTGATGTAGGAAGACTACACGGCGTCCTCCGCGGCGGCCCTCCGCACCCGTCCAGCGTGCCGGTCCGCGACGCTTGGTTTCCCGGCAGCATCAGGGCCGCCTCGAAGCGCCAGGCGGATGGACTCGCTCGGCGAGTCGCCGCTGTCCCAGAATCGCGAACGGTGATTTAGTCCCCGGTGGAGCGGCCGGTTGGCCCCACAGCCCACCGACGGGACGGGGGAGCAGGCCCGGCGCGAACGCCCCATCCGGGACGCTACTTCTTCTCGGCCTCGTCCTCGGACTTCTCCTCGGCTTCATCCTGGGCGCGGCGATCGATCAGGCGCTGGCGCAGCTCGCGCAGCTGCGTGAGCTGCCCCTCGCGCTCGGCCGAGGGAGCCAGACGCTCGAACAGCACGAGCCCGTCCTCGACGTACTCGAGCGCGCGCTCGTAGCTCCCGAAGTACACCCCGCGCAGCTGCGCGGCCCAGTAGCGCGCCTCGAAGCTCGAGGCATCCACGCGCAGGGCCTCTTCGTAGTGCTCGACCGCCGACTTGAGCTGCTGCTGCTCCTGCTCGAGGCGCGCCTCGACCAGCAGGTCGCCCACGCGCTCGCGCGCCGACTGCTGGCCGCGCTCGAGCTGCGCCTTGGCCTGGGCGCGCAAAACGGCGTCCTCGGTGCCCAGCGCGACCTCCTCCAGCAACGGCAGACCATCGGCGTAGCGTCCGTCGCCCAGCAGCAGCAGCGCGGCGCGGAAGAGCAGGTCACCGTCGGCGGGGCGGCTCCCGGCGCGCGCGGCCGCCCGCTCGTAGCGGGCCGCCGTGCTGCCGGCGTCGGCGGCGCGCGTGGGCTGGCCCTGCGCCACGTAGGCGCGTGACAGTC
>JANOFW010000198.1:0-18649 GCA_031413835.1 Planctomycetia bacterium | reverse complement strand
GCAGCAGCACGCCCAGCATCAACCACGCCGACGGGGGCCGCGCCAGGCCGTCGAGCTCGGCGCTCAGCCCGGCGAGCGCCGCCGCGCCCTCGGGCCCCATCCTGGCGAGCGCCAGCTGGGCGCGCTTGCGTTCGATCGGGTCCACCCGCGTGCTGCCCACGGCCCGCGCGACCCAGGCGCGGGCCTGGACGTGGGCGTCGAGAGCCCGCAGCACCTCCACCTGCGGTATCGCCAGCAGGACCTCCGCGGGCGGGGACTGGGCCAGGGGGGGCTGCGGCAGACCGAGCATGGCGCAGAGCGTGGGCGCCAGAGCCGCCTGCGGCACGGTCACGCCGAGCCCGCGTGCCACCCCCGGCCCCACCAGCACGAAGGGCGCGCGGCGCGCGCTGGGCTCGCCGCCGCCGTGCGTACCGTGCGGCGACACGCCGTGGTCGGAGGCGACCAGCACCGTGGCCGTGGGATGGCGCGTGCGGAAGGCCGTGACCACGCGCTCGAGAGACGCGTCCACGACGGCGCAGGCTTGCCGGTAGGGTTCGCCCGAGGCACCGTGCTTGTGCCCCGCGTGGTCGGGCGCGGTGACGTGCAGGGTGATCAGGTCGCGGCCCGCGGCGATGCGCTCGAGCACGAAGGGCACGGCCAAGGCGTCGCACTGGCCTTGGTCCACCGGCCCGCGATCGGGGAAGGCCAGCACATCCTCGGGAGGCAGGTGCAGGGCGCACAGCTGGGCGATGGCGGCGTCGCCGGCGTGCGCCGGCCGCGCGCCGCGCTCGCGCAGGAACTCGACCCACGAGCCCTCGACCGGCCGCGCGTTGAAGTTGCGCAGGCCCGCCAGCAGGTCGGGCCACTGGCCCGTGAGCAGGGTGCGCACGCAGGCGGCCGTGAGCGTGGGATTGCCGGCCAAGGCGATGCCGCCCGCGCCTTCGCCAGCGAAGGCCTCGAGCCAGGGCATAGCCGTGGGCTCCTCCCACAGCGACTCGGCGCGCAGGCCGTCGATCACCACGACCAGCAGGGGGCGGGCGCCCGTGTCCGAGCCCCCGAGGCGCGGCAGGCCCGCTGGGACGGAGCTCTCCAGCCAGGCTGCCATGGCCACGCGTCCCACGGCGGTCAAACCCGCGAGCACCAGCAGCACGCTGGCCCAGGCCGCGGCGCGACTCGCTCGGGCCGGCGAGGTGCTCCCCTGCACTTCCGCGCTCACGAGCCGGGCCCGCCGGCCACGTAGGCCCAGCTCAGAGCGCCCAGGGCCAGCAGCGTCAGGGCCGTGGCCAGCAGCACGCCCAGCAAGTGGATCACGCGCACCGTGCCCACGAGCGCCACGAGCAGGGCCGCACCGCCCGCCAGCAGCGCCGTCTGGCCCGAGCCCACCGACGCCGTCTCGCCGAAGGAGCGCAGCACCCACGTGAGACCGACGGCCAACGCCAGGGCGGGGCCTGCGAGAGCTCCGGCGAGCACCTGCACGGGAGGGCGGAAGCGTGCCAGGCGGTGCCAGAGCAGGTAGACCGCGAGCAGGAGCGCCAGACCGCCCAGGCTCAGGATCACGACCGCGACCACAGTCCAGCCGCGCACCAGTCGCGCTCGCGCCTCGGGTGTCGCCGCCGACGCGCTGCGCTCGGCCTCGAGCCGCGCGCGGGCCCCGCGCGACCACTCGACCAGGTCGAGGCCCGTGAGCTCATGGCGCTCCGCCAGGCGGCGCCCCAGGGCAGCGAAGCCTTCGGTGCCCGCGCCCGCCGGCTCCTGGGCGGCGGCCTCGGCCAGCGCACGCCCGAAGCGCTCGGCCTCGCTGGGCTCGATGGTGAGCCACGGGAGCAGCGGCGCCGCCACCAGCAGCAGCGCCCCCAGCGCCCCCAGGGTGGAGGCCCAACGCGCCGAACCGGGCACGCGCCACGCATGCGCCTTGACCACGGGGGCGGCGGGGGCAGGGGCGCTGGCGTCGGCAGCGGGCGCAGGAGTTTCGTCGGCGGGCGGCACGCGCAGAGGATAGCGGCGTGGCGTGCGTGACGGCTGGATAGGATCGGTCGTCCATGCCCTCGCACGTCATCCGCATCCAGGGCGCGCGCACGCACAACCTGCGCGACCTCGACGTGGAACTCCCCTGGGAAGCCTGGACGGCGGTCTGCGGCGTGTCGGGCTCGGGCAAGAGCTCGCTCGTGCTCGACACCCTGGGCGCCGAGTCGCGGCGGCGCTTCCTGGGGGCGCTGGGGCGCACGGTCGAGGGGCAAGAGCTGCTGGCGCGCCCCGACGTGGACCGCATCGACGGTCTGCCGCCTGCCGTGCTGGTCAGCGCGGGCGAGCGCGCGCCCGGGCCCTACGAGACCGTGGGCACGCTGACCGAGACCAGCCACGCCCTGCGCGCGCTGTGGTCGCGCGCGGCCACGGCGCACTGCCCGCGCTGCGCCGCGGCCCTGCCCACGCTCGGCCGCGCGGCGCTGGTGGCCCGGTTGGCGGCGCTCGCCCCGGGCACGAAGCTCCAGGTTCTCGCGCGCCTGGGTCGAGGACCCGAGGCCGCGGCGCGCGCACAGCGCGCCGGCTACGTGCGCCTGCGCGTGGACGGGGGCGCGCCGCAGCGCATCGAGGACGTCGAGCCCAAGCGCGTGCGCCAGGAGGCGCCCGTGGATGTGGTGCTCGACCGCATCGTCGTGCAGCCCGGCGCCGCCGAGCGCTTGCGCGACAGCGTCGAGCAGGCGCTGGCCCTGGGCGTCGGCACGCTGCGCACCCTGGCCGAGGCGCCAGGCGCCGCCGCGGTCGAGAGCAGCTGGTCCACGCGCCCGACCTGCTCCACCTGCGAGCAGGGCTACCCGCCCCTGGCGCCGCGTCTGTTCTCCGCCACGCACCCCGAGGGCGCCTGCGCGGTCTGCCACGGGGTGGGCGAGACGACCGCGGCTGCCACGGCCAAGCGCAGCGCCACCAGGACCGCTCGGCGCGGAAAGAGCGCGCGCCCGCGCCCCAGCCCCGCGGCGCGAAGCGCCCCGCCCGCCACGCGCACCCGCTGCAGCGCCTGCGCCGGCACGCGCCTCGCACCCTACGGGCGCGCGGCGCGCCTGGCGGGCCGCACGCTCCCCGAGATCGAGGCCCTGCCGCTGCTCGAGGCCCGCGCCTGGCTCGAGGCCTTGCCCGAGGCCCTGCGCACGGCCGTGCCCGCCGCCGCGCTGCCTGCCGCGGCCCTGCCGGCCCTGGAGGAGACCCGTGAGCGGTTGCGCGCGCTGGCCGACCTGGGCCTCTCGCACCTGACGCTCGGGCGCGGCGCCCAGCAGCTCGCGCGCGGCGAGTTGCGCCGCACCCGCCTGGCCGCGGCGCTCTCGCTGGGCATGAGCGGGCTGCTCTACCTGCTCGACGAGCCCATGGCGAGCAGCCACGTGAGCGAGCGCCCGGTCCTACGGGCGCGGCTCCGGGCCCTGGTCGAGAGCGGCAGCACCGTGGTGAGCGTCGAGCACGACCTCGAGGCCGTGCGCGAGGCCGACCACGTGCTCGAGCTCGGGCCCGGGGCGGGGCGGGAAGGCGGGGCGCTGGTGGCTCAGGGGGCGCCGGAGGCGGTGGCGCGCGGCAGCACGCCGCTGGCGTTGGCGCTCGCGCGCCGACCCGAGGCCGCGCGCTCGGAGCCGCGCCACACGCCGCGCGGCGCGCCGGCCTGGATCGAGCTCGCGGGCCTGAGGCTGCGCAACCTCCAGGACCTCTCGGTGCGCTTCCCCACGCCGGGGCTCACCTGCGTGACGGGCCTGACCGGGGCCGGCAAGAGCACGCTGGTCTTCGGCTGCCTCCATCCCCTGGCGCAGGCCGCGCTCGAGCTCGTGCCCCCGCCGCCCCCTGAGCACGGCACGGCCCGCGGCCTGACGGCCTTCCGCCACGTGAGCGTGGCCGAGGCCCGCGCCGCGCGCCATCCGCGCGCCACCGTGCTCTCGCTACTGGGCGTCTTCGCGCCGCTGCGCGAGCTCTATGCCGCCACCCTCGAGGCCCGCGCGCGCGGCTGGAAGGAGTCGCGCTTCTCGCTGGCGCTGGTAGGCGGGCGCTGCGAGACCTGCAAGGGCACGGGGCTGCTGGCGGCCTCCCTCGCCGCCGCGCGTCGCGACCTGCCCGAGTCGCACGGCCCCTGCGAGGCCTGCGGCGGACGGCGCTTCGGCCCCGAGGTCGAGGCCGTGCGCATCAAGGGCCTCTCCCTTCCCGACTTGCTCGCGCTCACGTTGGGCGAGGCCGCTCCCATGTTCCGCGACCTCCCCAAGGTCGGCCCCGCGCTCAAGGCGGCCGCCGAGGTCGGCCTCGCCTACCTGCCGCTGGGCCGCGCCGCCACGCAGCTCTCCACCGGCGAGGTGCTGCGCCTGCGCCTGGCCGCCGCTCTCGGCAAGGGCGGCACGGGCCCCACGCTCTACCTGCTCGACGAGCCCGCCGCGGGCCTCCACCCCGACGACGTGCGCCACCTGCGCGCCGTGCTCGATCGCCTCGTGGACGCCGGCCACACCGTCGTGGCCGTCGAGCACGATCTCGACCTGATCCGCGGCGCCGACCACGTGCTCGACCTCGGCCCGGGGCCGGGCGCCGACGGAGGGCGCCTGCTCTACCAGGGGACGCCAGCCAAGCTCCTCGGCGTCGAAGGTTCTGCGACGGCCTCGGCGCTGGGGTCGCACGGCGGCTGAAGGAGGCACACGCATGCGCCCGCAAGCTCGACGAGCGCTGCCGATCCTGGTTCTGGCCCTTGCCCTGCTCGGCTGGCTGGCACTGGGCTCCACGCGCTCTCCGGTGGAGTTCGAAGGCGGAGGCCTCCGGCAGGGTGAGGAGCTGCCGGCGGGCAGCGCTCCAGAGCTGCGCGGAGACTCGACGCGCCGTCCGACTCCGCGCGCAGACGCATTTCACCCGGGGGCCGAGCGTGTCTCCACGCAGGGCGCTCTCGCGCCACGCGGCGAGGGCCCGCCGCCGCCGCCCGCGCCGCCCGTGGGTCGGGGCCGCATTCGCGGGCGAGCGCGCATGCCCGCCGACGCCCAGCCCGAGACATGGGTGGTCGTCTGGCAGCGCATCAGCAGCGCCGATGTCGTGGGCGCAGGCCGCGTCCTCGCCGACGGCACCTTCGAGCTCGATGTACCAAGCCGCCAGGACGGCTACGCGCTCTCGTTGCGCCCCCACAACGGGCTCTGGCCTCGGCAGGACTCAGCAGTCCTGGCGACGGCCATCCGGGGCCACCAGCAGGACGTGCTGCTCGAGCCGTCCGAGCTCGCTTCGTTCCGAGTCCACGTGAGTGGCGATCCGCCACCGCGCACGGCGGTCCCGGTCCAAGTGATCAGTCACGGTCACTACCTGGAGGTCATCCCGAATCTGAGGCTCGAGCTGGCCGCGGGCACGAACGAAGTCGAGGCGACTGGCCTGCAGGTGAACGTCCTGTACACCGTGTATGTCGGTCCGACCGCCGACGGCCGGTACGGATCGTGGCAGGGTCGGCCGCAGCCGGGCGAACGGGTCGAGGTGACCCTGGAGCGAGGAGGGATCATCCAGGGGCGCATCGCCGCGACCGCGGGGCTCACCTACACAGGCGCCGAGGTGGTGCTGCGCAGCTTCCAGGGGGCAGAGGTGGTCGTTGGGGTGGCAGCCGACGGCTCCTTCGAGCAGCTGGGACTGCAGCCCTTGGTGCTCTGGCAGGTGGAGGCTCGCGCCATGGACGCAGCGGGTGGTCGTCTGAAGAGCGCCCCCGAGAACGTGAACGTGGGCAGCGAGGTCACCCTGCACCTGGTGCCCGTGCCACGCTGAGCGCCGAACACGGCGCCAGTGCATCGGCAGCTCGCCCAAGGCGTGGATCGCACGATCGACGCGCACTCGTCTCGGCTTCGGAGGCTCTGAGGCTAGAAGCCGTCCGCTGCATGGGCTTGTCAGGCCGACGATCGATTCGGCAGCACGTGGGGTTTGCGTGGTGGACGTTGGACGGCCCGTATGCCGGCCTCCCGCTCCTGGCGCTGCAGGTCCCTGACGATCCGCTTCAGATCGTAGTCGAGCGATTCGGCATGGGCTTGGCGCCGACGGCGGATCTCCTCGACGATTTCGTCCTCAGTTCGGTTCGTCATTCATCAGCTCCTCGGGCGTGCAGATCACGGGCGGCTCATAGCCGGCTTCTCTGCATACACGTTCTATGGCTTGGCGCATGGTCGCGTTCGCGATGTGCTTGCAGTTCCAGGTCAGCAGGTAGTCTACTCCGTGGACCGCTGCGACGGCGATGTGAAGAGCGTCTTCACCGGCCTTGCGAGGAACCGCCCCGCTCGCGACCAGCTTGGCCGCAAGTTCCCCCGTGGCGTCAGTGATAGCGAGCTGGAGGATCCCCCGGAGGAAGGCCGTCCGCTGCTGAGCCGCCTCCGCGTCGCCTCCCGCTGCTTCAGTCGCGACGAGCTGGGAGACGAACAGGTCGTACGCCTGGGCCCGAAGCGCAAACCAGTCCCGCGTGACTTGCTGGTGCCCGGCGACCACCAGGTCCCGACTGGGCCGCGAGGTGGCGTGGCCGATGACGCTGGTCTCCAGATACACGGCGAGTTTCGTCATTATGGAGGGATCCCGTACATGTAGTACGTAATCTACATGAAGCACCCAAGCAGCCACATCCCTCGCCGAACGGCCTCGCCGCGTCACATAGGATAGGAGCATGCGCCTGCGCGGACGGTTGATCGCGTCGTTGCTCGTCGCGCTGGGCCTGTTCGTGGTCGCCGAGACCATCTTCACTCACGGCCGCGGGTGAGGCCAACTCGTGCTCCGCGTGACGGGGCAACTGGTGGACGCGACGACCGGGCTCCCGCTTGCCGGTGTGGACGTCAGGATCATGAGTGATCGCTGGACGGCGCAGGCCTCCCCCGCTGAGGTGGCTCGATGGCTGCGTGAGGAGCAAGAGGCGCTGGCGGCTAGCGGACCGCTCCCCGCCAAGCCGGACCCGTTCCTCCTGGCATTCCTCACCGACGGGCACGGCACGACGGACGCAGAGGGACGCTTCGAACTCTGGTGGACGGAGGGCACTACCACGAGCATCTGGATGGGCATCGAGAGCTCGAGCCCGGACCCCGACCAGGTGCACGGGCGTGTGCTGCGTGTCGAGATCGGACCCGCTCGCACGCCCCGGGTCGTAGACCTCCCTCCTGGCACGTGGACGCGCCATCCACCCGAACACGAGGTCTGGGGACACTGGGCGCTGGGAACGGTGCGCGTCCCCGGATCCTGAGACGTCCGGCCACCTGGATCGAGGGCCTACACCACGGACAGGATTGCCCTCGCGGTGTTCTCGGCCACGTGCGCTCGCTCGAGACGCTCGCGCACGGGGAGGAGCGCGGCGCGGGCCTGCTCCCAAGCCTCGGGGCTGGAGAGGAGAGCAAGCAGGTCGTCGGCCAGCACGCGAGCGCCGCCGCGGAAGGTGTAGAGGCGTTCGCGCGCCACCTCGCGTCCCGCGACCAGGTTCACCAGCGCGAAGAAGGGGGCGGTGAGCCAGACGAGCGCGCCGAAGCGTGCGATGGGCGGCACGCGGTAGATCACGACCATCGGCACCATGGCCGCGCCGAGCTCGGCGGTGACCGTGCCGCTGCTCGCCAGCGCGGCCACCAGCGGAGCCGGCAGGGGCTGGGAGCCCACGTCGATCCTCAGACGCGTGGGACGCGCGCGTGCCGTGGCGAGTGCGGCCTCGACCTGCGCCCGGTGGCGCTCCTCGGCCAGGCGCATCACGAACGAGAGGCGCGGGTGGACCCGTTCGACCACGGCGGCGGCCTCGACCAGCGCGGGCACGTGGTGCGCCAGCTCGCCGCGGCGGCTGCCGGGCAAGAGCTCGACGACGAGGTCCCCGGAGGAAGGCCAGCGCTCGGGCGTGCGCGGCGCGGCGAGCGGTGCCTCGAAGAGCGGATGGCCCACGTAGGTCGTGGGGAGCCCCGAGGCCGAGAGCAGCGCGGGCTCGTGCGGGTAGAGCGCCAGGATCTGGTCCACCGCCCGACGCCAGCGCGGCGAGCGGCAGCGCGCGTAGGCCCAGACGGCGGGTGCCACGAGGTGCACGGTGCGCACGCCGCCCTTCTTCGCCCAGCGGGCCAAGCGCACGTTGAGGCCCGGGAAGTCCACCGTCAGCAGCAGGTCGGGAGGCTCTCGGCGCAGCAGGGCGTGGAAGTCGGCGCACACGCGCCACCAGAACGGCAGCGTGCGCAGCACGGGGATCAGCCCCACCACCGCGTGCGCCGTGAGATCCCGGTCCAGCGCCACGCCCTCGGCCGCACAGGCCGCGCCCGCGTAGCCGCGCAGCCGCGCGCCGGGAGCCAGCCGCTTGAGCGCGCGCACCACGGGCGCGGCGAGGCGATCGCCGGAGGGCTCGCCGGCCAGCACGAAGATCGTCTTGCCGGCCCAGGCCGAGGCCTCGATCGGAGCGGAAGGAGCCGGCGGCGCGGGGGGAGCAGCCAGCAGCCGCCGCAGGCGACGGCGCACGCCAGGCGCGAGCACGATCTCGACCAGCTCCGCCAAGCAGAAGCCGAGGCCGGAGAGCACCACCAGGCCCAGCAAGGCGAGCACGTGGAGGTGGTCCACGAGGCCCGGGCGCGGCGCGGACGGGGCGCTCACGCGGGCGAGGTCGGAGGGGGCGCGGGGGTCGCCGCAGCGCGAGCCTGGCGTCCGAGCCAGGCGAGGTTCAAGGCGTTGACGACGATGTGCGCCACCATCGGCGGGACGACGCTGTCGGTGCCGTCGCGCAGCAGCCCGAGCAGGAGGCCGCAGACCGCCGCGAAGAGCGGGTAGACCCACAACGCGCGCCGCGGCACGATGTGCACCACGCCGAAGAGCAACGTGGTCCCGACGAGCGAGAGCGTGGGCCAGAGGGCCCCGCGGAAGAGCAGCTCTTCGGCCGTGCCCGACAGCAGCGCCAGGATCAGCGCCTCGCCCAGGGTGATGGGGCCGAGCATGCCTCCGGCCACCTCCGCGGCGCGGGCAAAGGGCTTCCACATCCGGACCCCCACGCGCGAGCCGGCCACGATGATCAACCCAACACCAACGGCGGCCAGCACGTGCTGGAGGCGCGGGGGCCCCTCGCCCAAGAGCGTGCCGATGTGCCCTGAGAAGATCGCGTAGCCGACGGCGAACAGCGTCACGACGCCGTAGAAGAAGATCGCCAGGCGCACCAGCGTGGGCGGGCGGCTCAGCAGACGCTCGACGCCGGCCGCCGCGGGGGTCGGCTCCAGGACTGGCGGCGTCGGGGGCGCCCAGCGCTCGATGGGAGGCGGGGCGGCGGCGGGCGCCTCGAGCTCGACCGGCGCATCCCACGACCCGGGGGGCGCGGGGGGCGGCGGAGCGGCGGCCGGAGGCGGCGGGTCCTCGGAAGGCGGCTGGGGATACGTGTCCACGGACCAGAGCCTACGGGAAACGCAGGCCCGCAGCCCAGCCTCGGGGTGGGAGCAGGGCAAGAGACGCAGCAGACGGGCCGGTAGGATGCGCCTCGACCGTCCACCGGCCCCCTGGAGCTTTCTCCGATGCACGTCCAAGAGTTCGCCAAGCGGCTGGGCGCCAGCGTCGATCCCGCCCTTGCGCTGGAGATCACCGGCGTGGCCCCGATGGACGAGGCGGGCCCCAGCGAGGTGACTTTCCTCGCCAACCCCTCCTACGCGCGCAAGCTCAAGGACTCGAAGGCCGCAGCCGTGCTGGTGGACCCGGGCTTCAGCGGCGAGATGACGCTGCCCGCACTCAAGGTCGCCAACCCCTACCTGGCCTTCGCCAAGGCCATCGCCTTCTTCCACCAGCCCCCCACGCTGCCTGTGGGTGTGCATCCCACGGTGGTCCTGGGGCGGGACGTGGTGCTGGGCGAGGGCGTGTCGCTGGGCGCCTACGTGGTGCTGGGCGATCGGGTGCGCGTGGGTGACGGCACGACCATCCACCCCCACTGCGTGATCTACCCCGACGCCCAGATCGGGGCCGGCTCGGTGCTCCACAGCGGTGTCGTGGTGCGCGAGGCGGTCAAGCTCGGGCGCGGCGTGATCCTGCAGAACGGCTGCGTGGTGGGCGCCGACGGCTTCGGCTTCGCGCCCCGGGGCGACGGCTCCTGGCACAAGATCCCGCAGTCGGGCACGGTCGAGATCGGCGACGACGTCGAGATCCAGGCGCTGTCCTGCGTGGACCGCGCCACGGTGGGCAAGACCACGGTGGGCCGCGGCACGAAGATCGACAACCTGGTGCAGATCGGTCACGGCTGCCGCATCGGAGAGGACAGCATCCTCTGCGGCCAGGTCGGGCTGGCGGGGACTACCCGCGTCGGCAACCGGGTCACCCTCGCCGGCCAGGTCGGCACCGCGGGGCACCTGACGATCGGCGACGGGGCCAACGTGGCGGCCCAGAGCGGCGTCGTAGGCGACGTGGATCCGGGCGCCACCGTGGGCTGGACGCCGGCCATGGACATGCGCGAGGTGCGCCCCATGGTCCTGAGCATCGTCCGGCTTCCCGCGCTGGTGAAGGGGGTCACGGCCGTGGAGACGGTGGTGGGCGTCACGGACGCCCCCGCCAGCGGGGCGAGCCCCGCCTGACCGGGACCTGCACGCTTCTTCGGGCACGTTCTCTGCGCCGTGAGTGGCGGCAGCCCGAGGGTAGAATGCCGCCCATGCTGAGCCCCGCAGACATCGAGCGCTACCGACGCATGACGATCGGCGAGCGCCTGCGAGAGACGTTCGAGCTGTGCGCCTTCGCCGACGCAGCCCTCGAGGCCTTGCCGCCCGAGGAGCGCGATCGAAGGCTGGCGATCCTCCGGCGTCAACACGCGGAGTCGAACGACGAGCTGGCCCGCAGGCTGGCGCTCCTGAGGTGAGCCAGCCGACGCACCTGCAGGGCGCCGTGCGGGACCTGCTGGCGCTGCTGCGCCAGGCGCAGATCGAGTGCATGCTCCTCGGAGGTCTGGCGATCCGCGTGCTGGCCCTGCCGCGCCCCACGTACGACATCGACCTCATGGTGGGGCTGCGCACCGCCGAGGTGGCCCGCCTCACCTCGGCGGCTCTGGCAGGGGGCTTCGAGGTTCCCGAACCCCACGCGCGAGGCTTCGTCGACAACCTGCGCGGGCTGTCGAAGCTCTCCCTGGGCGTCCCGTCCGGCGGCCGGATCGTCGCAGCGGACGTGTTTTTCGCCGAGTCGGACTTCGACCGCTCCGCCTTCTCCCGTCGGCGCAAGGCGCAGAGCGACGTGGGCGAAGTGGCCGTGATCTCGCCGGAGGATCTGATCCTCATGAAGCTGCTGGCCAACCGGCTGCGAGACCGCGCGGACGTCGCCGACCTGCTGCTGGTGGTCGGCGCCGTCGATGAGGCCTACCTGCACTCCTGGGCCCAGCGCCTTGGGGTGTCGGCGGAGTTGACCCAGGCATTGGCTGGACGTGGGCCGACGCCGCCCGGCGGCCTACCCAACCCCGCCTAGCAGGGACCTGCACGCCTCCCCCCTTCCGTTCGTTACCCTGGTGACGGCAGACTCCCCCTTCCGCCCTGGGGCGGGACGGGCGTCGAGGGCAGGGCCGAGGGCAGGAGGGCGCATGCGCGGATCGGTGAACATGTGGGGGATCGTGCTCCTGCTGGTGGCGGCGGGAGCCGCGACCTGGATGGTGCTCGGCGAGAGCGCCGGCGACTCGAGCGACGCGCTGTTCGAGAGCGACGAGCGCGAGGCCGCCCAGCCCGTCGCCGGGCCCATGCTCAGCGGCACGGCCCGCGCCAAGGCAGAGGCCGGGCCCGCCGAGGAGGGTCGCTTCGAGATCCCGGGCCGCGTGCTCGACGCCAAGGGGAAGCCCGTGGAGGGCGTGCCGGTGACGGCGCGCCGACGAGGCGACGCCTACGAAGCCAACGACCCCCGGCGTTGGCAAGGGAGCGGCTTCGCCGCGCTGGAGCGGGCCTTCGCCGAGACCTCCTCAGCCGAGGTGCCGGCGGTGGCAGCGCGCGCGACCAGCGCCGCGGACGGCAGCTTCACGCTGCTGGTGACGCGGCGCGGCGACTACGAGCTACGCGCGGAGCCGGTGCCCCCGCGGGTGGGGACCACGGCCGGCTGGTACCTCAACGCCACGCCGCCGACCATGCCCGCCGAGCTGCACGTTCTCGAAGGCTCCGCGCTCCGCGGCCGCGTGGTGGACGACCAGGACCGCGGCGTGGTCGCCGTGCTGCGGGCGGGATGGAGCAACGACGCGCGCTCCTGGTCGGCCCTGCCCCTGGCCACCGACCCCGCCACCGGGGCCTTCGCCTACCCGGCCGTGCCCACGGGCAAGGTGCGCATCGAGGTTTCGATCCCCGGCAGGCTGCGCTTCAGCGCACCCGCCATCGTCACCCCCACCGAGACCGAGGTGCTGATCCGCGTAGCGCTGGGGACGCCCCTGCTCACCGGGCTCGTCAAGGGCGTGGACGGCCGCCCGATCGTGGGCGCGCGCGTCGCCGCCTCCGTCCAGCGCGGCTTCCAGGCAGGCGGGACTGTGGCGGGCGAGGCGGTCTACGTGCGCTACTTCGCGCAGACCGACGCCGAGGGTGCGTTCACCCTGGGCGGCCCTTTCGTGGGGCCTCTCAGCCTGCTCGAGGCGGCCGCCACGGGCTACGTGCCATCCACCACCGCCCCCCCGCTCGCCCCCTGGAGCGGGCTCGAGCTCGCCCAGGGGCGCGTGGGACGCGTGGAGATCGTGCTCTACCAGGGCGGCGTGCTCGAGGGCCGCGTGCTCGAGACGGGCACGGGCCAGCCGCTCGCGGGCGCCGAGATCCAGGTGCTGCCGGCCGCCGTGGACGCGCGCATGACGCGCCCGCCCAACACCAAGGCGGTCAGCGACGCCCAGGGCCGCTACCGCGTCGAGGGGATCGCCGTGGGCCGCAGCGTGCTGCTGGTGCGCCACGCCTCGCACCATCTGCCGGCGTTCGAGGCGATCGCCAGCCGCTCGGCCCAGCCGATGTTCTGGTCGCCGGACATGGCCTCTGCCTCTGCGCCGCCGGCCATGACGGTGTTCATCGAGCGCGAAGGCCAGCGGGTGACGCGCGACCTCGAACTGAGCCCCGGCGTGCGCGTGACGGGCCTGGTGGTGGACAGCAAGGGAGCGCCCGTGGCCGGCGCCGAGGTGCGCGCCCGCAGCATGGGCCTGGGGCAGGTCGGCTGGCAGTGGGGCGTGCAGACCGACATGACCCCGCCCCTGCTCGCCACGAGCGGTCCCGACGGACGCTTCGAGATCCCCGGCCTGCCGCCGCGCAAGGACTGGCTGCTCTTCGCCAAGAAGGCCCCGTTGCTCGGCGAGAACAGCCCGCCCACGGCCGTGAGCGCCGAGGCCCCGCCCAAGGACCTGGTGCTCAAGCTGGTGAGCGGCTGCGTCCTCGCCGGTCGCGTGGTGGACGGCACGGGGGCCCCGGTAGCCGGCGCGACGCTCTGGGTCTACTCGCAGACCCCCGAGATGCAGGGCGAGAACACGCAGGCTCGCAGCAAGGAGGACGGCACCTTCCGCGTCGAGGGGCTCCCATGGGGTCAGGTCGGCATCAGCGCCTCGGGCCAAGGGCTAGGCAACGCCAACCAGCAGATCGACGCCTTGACGGCAGGCGAGGTGAGGGAAGGCATCGAGATCAAGCTGGGTGGCGGCGCGGCGACGCTCACGGGCGTGCTGGTGGACGAGAAGGGCAGCCCGGTCGCCTACAAGTCGCTGATGGCCATGAACCAGAGCGCCGGCACGAACTCGCAGACCCAGAGCGACGCCGAGGGCGTCTTCCGCTTCGAGGGGATCGGAGCGGGAACGACACAGATCTCGGGGGGCGACTGTAACAACCGCACCGAGCTCCTGACCGTGACCGCGCCCGCGCAGGACGTGCGCGTCACCTGGAAGGAGCCGCCCTCGGCGATGCTCGAGGGGCTCGTGGTGGACCCCCAAGGGAACCCGGTGCCGATCTGCCAGGTGTCGGTCAAGGGCGCGGGCGGAAACAACAACCAGGGGATGTATTGGGGCGGGCAGCAGGGCGAATTGGCCGTGAACGGCTGGTTCCGCCGCCAGGCCCAGGGCGCGGCCCCCTACTCGGTGGTGGTGAGCCGCCCGCAGGATGGCGAGGGCCGCGCACTCAACCTCAAGGGCACGACCGTGGCCGTGCCGGACTTGAAGGCCTGCCCGCTCACGATCACGCTCGAGGCGGGCGCCGAGATCGCTGGGCAGGTGCTCGACGGCTCGGGCCGCGGCGTCGCAGGGATCAGCGTGGGCGTCGGCACGGTGAGCACGGTGACCGACGCCGCGGGCGGCTTCACGCTCGGCGGGCTGGCGGAGGGCCCGGTGAGCGTGCAGGCCAGCCCGCAGGCGCCCTACGTGCGCCCGGCCCCGGTGGGCACGACGACCGGCGCGCGCGACGTCGTGATCCGGCTCACCTCCGGCCTGGCCATCGCCGGCGAGGTGCGGGGGGCCGACGGACGGCCCAGGGGCAACGGCTGGGTGCAGGCCTCCTGGAAGTCGCCCAGGGCCGGGGATGGCAACCAGACTGCGAGCGTGGGCCAGGACGGCCGCTTCCGCATCGAGGGCGTGCCGCCCGAAGCCATCGCGACCCTCTCGGTGCAGATCTGGAACCAGAGCGGCGGGGAGAGCAGCCCGCCGAAAACGGTCGAGAACGTGCGTGCCGGCACGGAGGACCTGGTGATCGAGATCGGCGTGGGCGCCAAGGTCAGTGGCAGCGTGGCCGACGCGCAGGGCAAGCCCTTCTCACAGGGCTGGGTGCAGGTGGCGACGATGAAGGACGGCCAGACCAACGTCATGCACCACGTCGAGATCAAGGAGGACGGCTCGTTCACGATCGAGGGCCTCGAGCCGGGCAAGCCCCTGGTGCTCTCGATCTACCTGCGCAGCGGCGGCGTGCTGGCGGAGTCGGTCACGGTCGATCCGCCCGCCAGCAACGTGCGCTTGACCGTGCCGGCGATGACCCCCATCAAGGGCCGCATCCAGGGCTCGCTGGGCGCCGGAAAGTGGCGCGTCTGGGCCTGGCTCGTGAGCGACACGAACCGGCAGGACCGCTCGCGCAACATCGACACCGACGGCCGCTTCAGCCTCGACGGCATCTCCGGTCCCGGCCCCTGGATGATCGGCGCGCGCTCCAGCGACGACGACCGCTACGGTCTCGCAGGCCCGGTCGAGGGCGGAGCCGAGAACGTGTCGGTCACGCTACGCCAGGGACGCAGCATCGAGGGACGGCTGCTCGCCGCCGACGGCACGCCCCCTGCCGAGAACTCCAGCGTCTCGGCCACCTCCAACGGCTGGTCCACCTCGGGCCGCACTGACGCCCAGGGGAACTTCAAGGTGCGCGGCCTGCCCCCCGGCCGCTACGCCCTCCAGGCCTGGACGAACGACGGCCAGCAGGCCAAGCAGTCCGACGTCGAGGACGGCGCCACCGGCGTCCGCCTGACCCTCAAGCCGCAGGGGGGCTGAGCGCCCGATTGGACGAGCGGTGGCGCCCAGCCTGGATCGGCTCACCCGTACGGAGCGTGCGCTCGGCGGCGGGCTCCTCGTCTACGGGAGCCGCACTTCGACCTCCTGCGTGCGCGGCGAGCGCAGCAGCTCCACGGGCCGATTCACGGTCGTGTGGCCAGCCGCCTCTACACGCAGGCGCCGCGCGCCGGAGGGTGCCGGGAGTCGGTAGCGCCCGTCGGCCGAGCGGCGTTCAAGCGTCGAGAGCCGGATGCCCGAGGCGTCGAGCACCGCGATCGACGCCGCTGTCACGGGGGCGCCTGTCGCGGCACTCAGGACGATCACCGTCAGGTCCACTTCGACAGACGGCTCCGTCGCCGTAGCCTTGAGCCGCGCCGTGTGGGAGTACGTACCCCCCGGAGCGCCGACGTCCACCACCACGTCCTCCGCCTCGTGATCGGGCGCCTCGACCGCCAGCTCGAGCGTCCCGTGCTCTACCCACGCCTCGTAACGACCCTCGGCGGAGCGCTGGCTGATCATCGTGTAGGGCTCGCGCTCACCGGGCCGGAACACCTCCGCCAGGCAGGAGGTGATGGGCGCGCCGCTCTCCGCCTCCAGGACGAGGAGGACGAGCTTCACCTGCTTCACCGCAAGCTCGAGCGCGACCTCGCTGGAAGGCAGGCCACCCGCGAACTCGCGCTGGAAGAAGGGATAGCCCTCGACATGCACCTGCACGACCGCCGTGTGCGTCTGAAAGCGCTCGGGCAGCGACTCGAAGCGGAAGCGGCCGGCTTCGTCCGATCTCACCTGGCGGAGCGTGTAGCCGCCACCCTCCAGGAAGTCCTGCCCGAGGAAGACGCGGGCCGCCGGGACGGCGGCGCCCGACGCGTCGCGCACGACGCCTGCCAGCACGAGCGGGCCTCGCTCTTCGTGCGCCAGCAGGAGCGCGGCCGTCGCCGTCGCCCCGCGTTGGATGTCCACCACTACGGACGCCGCAACATGACCCGCCGCGTCGGCCTTCAACAGGGCCGGCCCGGAGGGGATGTTGGAGAGACGAAACCGCCCGTCGGCGCGGGTGACCACCTCGTTCCAACCGACCGAAACGCGCGCGCTGACGACGGCCCGGCCCTCTCCGTCCCGCACGAGGCCCTCGACGGAGCCGAGCGACGCGGCCTCGAACGGCAGGCGCACCGTCGCCGTGTGGAGCGACGTCCCGCGCAGCTCGATCGGGACGGCAGGCCGCGCATCCAGGCCGTGCGCCGTGAGCAGGAGTCCGCTCACCTCGGCTGTGACCACGCCGCGGCCCTCGAGCAGGTGCTCCGCCGAGAGAGTGCCGTCGGAACCGGTCTTGCCCAGCGAACGCAGACGCTCCCACGAGACAGGTGACCGGCCCAGCACCTCGCTTGCACCCAGGATCACCTCGGCCCCGGGAACGGGCACGCCGACAGAGTCTTCCACGCGGACGAGCAGACGCGCCGGTCCGCGTGGCGGCTCCATGGGGAAGCGCTCCCACCCCGCCCCGAAGGACATCCCGAAGCCTCCAGCGGAACCGTCGACGCCGCCTTCGTCGCTGCTCGGAGGCATGCGCGGGTCGGTGGGCACCACGGAAGGCTCCTCGGTGGCTCGCACGGGGCGAACGACCAGCCTCTCTCCGTCGCCTGCCCCCTCCGGCACGCGCGTGCCGCGCGCACTGCGCCTTCCGGGCACGCCGTCCAGCTCAGGCGCGGAAGCGTGCCCACTCTCGGCCACCGGCACGGGCCGCTGGCCCACCTCGTGGGCCGACCCCGCCCCGAACCCGCCTGCAGCCAGGGTGGAGACGAGGCCGGCCGCGAGAGCGACCAGGAGCAGCGGGAGCCAGCGGCGGGTACGCACGAAGAAGCCTCCTCAGCAGCCGTTCAGCGGCCCCGGCGCTCTTCGCGGTGCGAGGCCGGCTTGCATCCCGGCTTCCCGTCGATCTGGATCACGAAGCCGGCCTCGTTCGGCCGGCGGCGGTGGAGCTCCTTGCCGTCCTGGTCGGTGAGCACCATCTCCGTCTCGCCGTCAGCGCCCTTCTCGAACAGCGCACGGATCCCGGGCACGGCCGAAGCGCCGGCAACGCCAGCCCCCGCCGCCAGCACGACGGCGATGCCCGCGACCAGCGCGCGCCGCGGCATGCTGCGCCCTTCATCCGCGCGGCTCGCGGCCAGCTTCGCACCGAGGCGCTGCTCGTGTGCGGGATGCTCCCAGACCTCGCGGGCGAGTGCGTCGAGTCCATCCAGATCCCTCTGAGAATCGTCGCGCATCGTGGCTTCCTTCCTTACAGGGCCTGGAGGAGGCGACGCAGAAGCGCGCGCCCCCGGAACAGGCGTGACTTCACCGTGCCGAGTCGGCACCGGAGCACCACGGCCACCTCTGCCAAGGGGAGGCCGGCAAGATGGTGCAGGGCGATCACCGACTGGAACCGCTTGGGCAGGCGAGCAACGGCGCGTCGCACCGCGTCGCGTTCGGCTCGCTTCCAGGGGTCGGGCGCAAGCGCGCCGCGTTCCGCGCGGCTGTCGAGCGTCGTCTCCCGGCGGCGGCGGCGCGCGGCCGACCACCCGTTCGCGACGTTCGTGGCGATGCGGTAGAGCCAATGGCGGAACTCGATCCCACGCGAGTGGAAGCGCGGGATCCCCTTCAGCGCGCGCAGGAACGTGTCCGCGAGCAGGTCTTCCGTCGCACTGACGTCTCCCGTGCGGCGGTAGAGGTAGGCGCCGATGGCGGAGTAGTTCCGGTGGTAGAGCGCGGCGAACGCGCCCGTGTCCGTCCGCGCACGTTCCACGAGGTCCGCCTCGCGCAGGGGCGGCGGCAGAGCAGCGTCGGACCCGCGAACCGGGTCAAGGCGCAAGGTGTCCGGAGAGGGGGAGGCGGGATGTGCCACGGTTCCGACATCTTCAATCCCCGGAGTCCCTCCCAGGTTCCCAAATTCCCTGGCAATGACGTCTGCGGCCGCCTCGCGGACCGCTCCGTCCGCAGGGCGGAGCGTCAGCAGCCGGGCCCGCCCCGCACGCCGTCGTCGCAGAGTACGATCGGCTCACGGAGCCCCCCTCCCGGAGACCTGATGCGCGCGCCTGTCCGACGCTGGGCCTTGCTGCTCGCAGCGTTGGGCGCGGCAAGCGGCGGTTGGCTGCTGCTGAGGGCGGGTGAGAGTCCGGACGATCCGGGTGGCGTCCTGGCGGTACGCCCCGCGCAGCGGGACTCTGCGGGCCCCCAGCTCGCAGTCGGCGCGCGGCGCGCCGGGAGCGTGCAGGGCGCTCCCGAGGGGCGGTTCGAGATCCGCGGCCGCGTGCTGGACGAACGCGGACGCCC
>JANOFW010000197.1:0-3665 GCA_031413835.1 Planctomycetia bacterium | reverse complement strand
CCCGTCAGCGGCTTCCCGAGGTCCGGGGGCGCTGGGGGCGGAGGAATCTACGCGATGAACGATCATGGGATGCCCGCAGGCGGCCGCCATCGGCGCCGACGCCGGGGAGGCCGCCACCGCCACCGCGGGGGGGGCAGCGTTCACGGGGGAGGCGATGCGCATGGGGGGCAGGGTCTCCAGGGTGGGCACGCGCGCCACGGAGGCCATGCGAGCCACGCTGGCCATGGCGGCCGCTCAGGCCGCGGCGGCTACGGCATGCCGGCGACCCAGGCCTTCGAGCTCGAGCGCGGCATCTCGCTCGAGGAGGCGGCCTGGGCCGGCCTGGCCGGCGCGCCCGGCGGCAGCGAGGGGGGCACCTTCGCCCCCACCCACGACGAGCCGCTCCCGTCCTCGGCCGCGCCGTTCACCCCGCCCACGATGGCCGAGCTCTACTCCATGGGCGTGGTCGAGCTCACGCGCGAGGGCCACGGCTTCGTGCGCCGGCCCGAGCACGGCTACGAGACGATGCAGGACGACCCCTACATCCCTCCGCAGCTCGTGCGCCAGCACGGCATCCGCGACGGCGTGCTCGTCGGCTGCGAGCTGGGCAGCGCCAAGCGGCCCGGCCAGAACCCGCAGGTGCTGGGGTTCACCTCGATCGGCGGCGTGGCGCCGCACCTCTACCGCAAGCTGCCCCACTGGGACGACCTCGTCGTGGTCGACCCCGAGCCGCGCATCGAGCTGACGAAGAGCAGCAGCGACATCACGCTCAGGATCGTGGACATGCTCTGCCCGATCGGCTTCGGCCAGCGCGGGCTGCTGGTCTCGCCGCCGCGCGCGGGCAAGACCATGGTGCTGCAGAAGCTGGCGCAGGCCATCCAGACCGACTACCCGGAGATCTACCTGATCGTGCTGCTGGTGGACGAGCGCCCCGAGGAGGCGACCGCCATGCGCCGCGCGACCACGGGGGAGGTGGCCGTCTCGACCAACGACAAGCCCCCCGAGAGCCACACGCGCCTGGTGGAGGTCGTGCTCAAGAAGGCGCGTCGCCTGGTCGAGGCCGGCCGCGACGTCGTGATCCTGATGGACTCGCTCACGCGCCTGGGCCGGGCCTACAACCTGCTGGCGCGCGGCGGCGGGCGCACGCTCTCGGGCGGCATGGACTCGCGCACGCTGGAGAAGCCCAAGGCCTTCTTCGGCGGCGCGCGCAAGATCGAGAACGGCGGCTCGCTCACGATCATCGCCACCGCCCTGATCGACACCGGCAGCCGCCTCGACCAGGTGATCTTCGAGGAGTTCAAGGGCACGGGCAACATGGAGCTGGTGCTCGATCGCGAGCTCGCCGAGCAGCGCATCTGGCCGGCCATCGACGTCAACAAGAGCGGCACGCGCAAGGAGGAGAAGCTCCTGAAGCCGGCCTTCCTCGAGAAGGTCTACCTGCTGCGTCGCGTGCTCAACAAGGTGCGCCCCCTCGAGGCCATGGACCTGCTCATCAGCCGGCTGCAGGAGTCGCGCACGAACGAGGAGTTCCTGGCCAAGATCGCGGCCAAGCGCGCCGAAGCGGGGGTCTAGCGCGCGGGAGGGGGCAGCGGCGCGGCTCGCCCGGGCGCGAGGCCCGTCCCACGCGCCTGCGTCCGCGGGTAGCATCTGCCTGGGCGCTGGGTCCGGCGACGGTTGCGAAGGCTCCTGATGTTCCCCTCCAGACGAGAGGTTCCGGTGACGCGCGTCGTCCTCTTTCCTCGGGCTTGGCGCGCGCGGCGGGCGTGGCTTGCAGTCACAGGCCTGCTGCTCCTGAGCGGCGCGACGACGCCCTGCGCCTGGGCGCACGGCGGACCGCTGATCCCGCCGCCCCCCGTGAGCCCGCCGCCTCCGCCCAAGCCCGGGGTGCCGCCGATGCCGCCCCCGCCGCCCGGCGAGCCCCCGCCGCCGCCCATCCGACCGGCTCCGGGGGTGCCGCCTTTCGGCGGCGCGCCGGGCCTGCCGCCCCCGCCCGTGACCGGCGAGCCCGGCAACCCCGGCGGGCTCACGCCCCCCGGAGGCGTGCCGCGCCCGGGCACGCTGCGTGGTCGTGTGCTGCCGGGGCGGCGCCGGCCGCTCTCGGGCCAGGCCTTCGACGAGACGGCGTGGCAGGCCTGGTGGCTGCTGGCTCGCGGGCAGTGGCTGCCGGAGCGCGACGCCGCGCGCGGGCGCGGGCCGACCACGCCCGACGCGCCGCTCGCCGACCTCGGCGAGGGCGCCGGCCTGGGGCGCGATGCGTCCGACCTGATGCGCGAGGCGCTCACGACGCGCGTCGCGCTGCCGCTGCTGCTCGAGCTCGGCGCCGCCGCGAACACCCAGGCCGACCTGCGTGCCTCGGCCCTGCTGGCCCTCGCACGCCTGTCCACCGAGGCGCGCGCGCAGCACCTGGTGCTGGCGGCCGTGCGTGATCGGACCACGCCCCGGCTGGTGCGCGAGTCGGCGGCGCTGGCGCTCGGGCTCTTCCGGCGCTCGCGCGCCGAGCAGCAGCTGCCGGCCTGTGCGCTCGACAACCTGCGCGAGGCCGCGCTCGAGCTGATCGACGACGAGAGCGCCCCCGAGAGCGCGCGCAGCTTCGCCGCCTTCGCCCTGGGGCTGCTGGGCGACCAGCCCTTCGTCGGCGTCGGCGACGAGCCCCCGGGCCAGACGCTGGCGCTCCGGCTCTGGTTGCGCCTGGCGCGACCGCGCGCCGCCGCCGACCTCCCCGTGGCGCTGCTCACGGCGCTCGGGCATCAGCCCCCCGGCGCGTTGCCGGTGGCGCTGCGCGAGGGCCTGCGCGCCCTGGTGGTCGGTCGGCCGGTGCTGGGCCGCCGCTGGGAGGATCGCGAGCGTTCGCACGCGCTCAGCGCGCTGGCGCGCCTGGACCCCGCCGCCTCCGTGGCGGATCTGCTGCGCGTGCTCGGCAGGCGGCGTGAGGCGGACGAGGTCACGCGCGCGGCGGCGCTGGCCGTGGGCGCCCACGCGGGGTCCTGGAGCGCGGAGCGCCGCGCCGAGGCCTGGCCCGTGCTGCAGCGCGCGCTCCAGGCGGCGCACGATCCGTGGACGCGCGGCCTGCTGCGGCTGGCCCTGGGGCGCGTGCTGGGAGCGGATCTGGCGTCGGGCTCCCCGAGGCTCGCCGACGGCGGAGCCACGCGGCTCCTGTTCGAAGCGACGAGCGGCGGCGCGCTCGCCGAGCGCGGCTACGCCCTGCTCGCGCTGGCCCTGGCGGGCCGCGGCGCGCTCGCCGCAGGCGATGCTCCGGCGTGGGTCGCGCGCGCGCGCGACCTGCTCCTCGAGGGCCTGGGCGAGGCGGGCCAGGACGACGGGCTGCGTGCCGCGCACGCCGTCGCCTTGGGGATCCTGGGCGACCGCACGGCCGCCCGGAGGCTGGTGGAGGTGGTCGGCAACCGCGCCGTCGGCCCGCAGACGCGCGGCCACGGCGCCGTGGCGCTGGCGCAGCTCGACGCGCGCGCGCCGGAGGCGCTGCGCGCCCTGGTGATCACGCTCAGCGAGCGCACGCACGAGGAGCTGCGTTCCCAGGCCGCGCTGTCGCTCTCCTGGCTGCATGCACGCGAGGCGCTGCCTCTGCTGCTGCGTCAGGCCACCGACCCGGAGTCCTCCGAGCATCTCCTGGCCCAGGCGGCGGTGGCCCTCGGACGGCTGGGCGACCTGGGCGCGGTGGGGGCCTTGGC
>JANOFW010000196.1:0-3429 GCA_031413835.1 Planctomycetia bacterium | reverse complement strand
CGGAACATTTCAAGGCCGGTGAGACAGGTCACGTTGGAAATTAGTGTAGAGCCGGCGTCAGGGCGACGGCTGGGGTGGGTTGGTTGATCCACACGTCCTTGGGCAGGTCCAAGATGCGCGGACCGTGACGCGAGAAGCGACCTGGGTGGGCCGCGTAGGCATCCGCGAGCACGCGCTGGCGTCGGGCCACGACCTCGGCGGCCCGACCCAGGTGCACGTCGGCGGGCGTGAGGTAGCCGATGCCGGAATGGCGATGCTCCTCGTTGTACCAGGGGAAGAAGCGCGCCCCGTGCGCGCGGGCATCGGCGAGGCTGCCGAACCGTTCGGGGAAGTCGGGCCGGTACTTGAACGTCTTGAAGTTCGACTCCGAGAACGGGTTGTCGTTGGAGACGCGCGGCCGGGAGAAGCTGCGCCCAAGGCCCAGCTCGCTGAGCTTCTCGCTCAGCGGCCGCGAGCGCATGGCGGCGCCTCGGTCGGCGTGGACGGTGAGCGAGCCCGGGGCCACGCCCTGGCGCGCGGCCGTCTCCTCGAAGAGGATCACGGCCAAGCGCGCGCTCTCCTGCTCGGCCACCATCCAGCCCACGACGTAGCGGCTGAAGATGTCGAGCACGACGTAGAGGTGGAAGAGCTGGCCGGGGTGGGGCCCGAGCAGCTTGGTGATGTCCCAGCTCCACACCTGGTTGGGGCCGGTGGCGTGGAGCCGCGGCACAGCGTGGCGCTGGTGGCTCAGCTGGTCGCGCCGCTCGCGCACCTCGCCGTGCGCCTCGAGCAACCGGTAGAAAGTGCTCACCGAGCACACGTAGCGGCCCAGATCGAGCAGATGAGCGAACAGCGTCCAGGGCGAGAGGTCGAGGAACTCGGGGGCATGGAGCAGGGCCAGGGCCGCCTCGCGCTCTTGGGGCGCGAGGCGGTTGGCCGCCGCAGGCCGGTGGGCCGGCCTGCAGGCCACCGGCGGGCGCCGGCGCCGGTAGAGCGTGGCGTGCGAGGTGCCCAGCGCGCGCGTCGCCTGCCTCACGCCTACGTAGGGCACCAGGTCCTCGGTGGCGTTCACGAGTCGAGCTCTTCTTGCGTCGGCGTCCTCAGGGGGATCCCCAAGATCTCGGAGACTTTTTTTTGGATCTCGATGATCCGCTCGGCCTGATCGAGCCGATCCTGGAGCCGGTTAACCTGGCGCTTGAGCCGCTCGTTCTCCTTGGCCTCCTTGGGCGCCGCCTTGCGGCCGCGCCTGACGTCGGAGAGCGCCGCCAGCGCCCCCTGGCGCCGCTGCTCGCGCCAGGTGGACAGATGGCTCGCGTAGAGGCCCTCGCGCCGCAGGAGCGCTCCCACCTCGCCAGGAGCCCGGCAAAGGTCGGCCTCCTTGAGGAGCTGCAGCTTGTACTCGGCGGTGAACTGTCGGCGCTTGGCCACGGCGAGCACCTCGGTGGGCGGCGCGCCCGCGGGGAAGACCCCTGCGCTCAAGGCCGGCTCGCTTCGCTCGCCGTCCTCTCGCTCCGGGGTCTCCCCCGCGGGCCTCCTGCCGCTTCGCGTCAGGGTCTTGTTCATGATCTCAGCCTCCCGGCCCTCGACAGTAATTGCGAGCAGGTACCTGTCTCACCTCACCCTGACACGGAGGGGCGCCTCCGGATGCCGCTCGTTGTCGTCCTCGACGCCTGTGTCCTGCACCCCGCGCCCCTGCGTGACCTCCTGATCCGCCTGTCACTGGCGGGCATGATGCGGGCACGCTGGACCGAGCGCATCATGGAGGAGTGCTTCGCGAGCATCCGTGTGCGGCGGCCCGACCTCGCAACGAGCGCCCTCGATCGGACTCGTGTCCTCCTGGCGCAGGCCGTCCCCGACTGGGAGATCACAGGGTACGAAGCGCTCGTAGCGGGCCTCGACCTGCCGGATCCGCAGGATCGACACGTGCTGGCGGCCGCCGTGCGTGCGAGTGCCCAGGTCATCGTGACGGCCAACTTGAAGGACTTCCCTGCGGCCACGCTGGTGCACCATGGGATCGAGGTCCAACACCCGGACGAGTTTGTCCTCGAGCGCATCGAGGAAGCCCCGCTGCTGGTTGCACAGATCCTGGCAGAGCAAGCAGCCGCCTTGAAGAACCCGCCGCGCAGCGTCGATCATGTCCTGGCCGCTCTCCAGGGTGCCGGCCTCGTCCGCGCCGGTGCGAGGATCCGGGATCTGAGGGGCGGCGCGTAGTCCAGGCCTCAGTGTCCTGCGGGCTTCGCGCGGGTGCTGCCCAGCTCCACCGCAGGTCCGCTGCCTACCAGCCGGAGACGCCGTGCAGCGCGCCGAGAGCAGAGAGCCTTCGACGTTGCGTATCGAACGGGGAGCCACTTCTGCGCGCCGATGTACGCACCAGGGCGCACCTCGCTGTGCGTGCGGGGTCGGCCGGGAGCCGGGAGTGCTCGACGTCGGGCCTGCGTCAGGGATGCGCGGCCCCCGCAGCCGGGTCACCGGAGGACATGCCGATCAGGGGGCCCACCTGTCCCACGGATCCAGCGTCCGGCCCGCAAGCGACGGGCAGGCGGTTCGGGGGGCGGGAGGCCTCCGTGCGCTGGACCGGGGCCCCGGGCGCCTCTCGCTCGAGTTCCGACCCACCATGCCCCGCGCGCCCGGAGCGTGCGTGGCAGCCGGCATCCAACTCCCGAACCCTGTGCGGCTTGGCCGAGGACTCGGGGCGGGGAAGCCCGGGAGGGGCGCGCGGTGCGCTCGGACGGCATGCTTGGTAGCGTGGGCCCGCATGTACTGGATGTGCACGGCGCTCGTCCTGCTCGTGCCCTTCGCCTTCGCCGTGGCCGTCGCGGGCGAGCCGCCGGCGCCCGCGCCGCAGGCTCCCCCCGGGCCCCCCCCCAGGTGCCCACGCCCGGGCAGGTCGCGGACGAGGTGCTCGGGGCCGTGGCCGGCAAGGACGATGCGGCGCTCAGGCTGCTCGCGGCCAAGGACGACCTCGACCCGTGGCTCGTGGCGGACGAGTTGGTCCGGCGCGGCGAGGTCGACGCCGCGGTGGCGTTCGCCAAGGCCGCGCCGCGCCCCGACGTGGAGGCGCTCCCGGCCTACGTCGAGGGGCGGCGCGGGCATGGACCCGAGGAGGCGGAGCGGAAGACCCTGGCCGCGGTGAACGAGGCGCTGACGGCTGGCGAGCCCCAGAAGGCCCTGGACCTGACCGCCGACCTGGCGCCGGAGGCGGACGTCGTCACGCGGGTGCGGCTGCGGCACGCGCGGAGCGCGGCCCTCTGGCGCCTAGAGCGCCCGCGGGAGAGCGCCGCAGCCTACGAGCACGCGGGCGATGCCGCGTCGGCGCTGGGGTGGCTGCGGCGGGCGACGGACCTCTACCTGTTTGCCTCGCAGCGCTGGCTGGATGCCTCGGGGCTCGCGCAAGCGCATGCGCGAGCCGACGTGGGGGGGCGGCGCTCGGGGCGCGGGGCGGGCGCGGGG
>JANOFW010000195.1:0-6779 GCA_031413835.1 Planctomycetia bacterium | reverse complement strand
GCACGCGCTCGGGCGTGAGCGCCGCCAGCATGCGCTCGTAGGCCTCGGCCGCGGCGTCGTTCTGCTCGAGCGCCAGCGCCTGCTGGGCCTCGTAGGTGGCGAGCTGGGCGTCCGGCGGCAGGCGCAGCTGGGCCGCGATCTCGGGCTGGGCCTGCGCCAGCCCCAGGCAGGCCGCGCGGCGCAGCGCCTGGAGCGCGAGCTGGGTGCCCCAGTCGCTGGCGTCGAGCTTCAAGGCCGCGTGGGCGTCCTGGCCGGCCCCGGCGAGGTCGCCGGCGATCAGGCGCAGCACCGAGCGCGAGCCCAGCGTGTCAGCGGCGGGGCGGACGGCGATGGCGCGATCGAAGGCGGCACGCGCGGCGGCGAAGTCGCCCTGCATGCCCGACACCCAGCCCGCGACGGACTGCGCGTCGGACGAGCGCGGCAGCAGCGCGGCAGCCTCGTCGGCCAGACGTCGGGCGCTCACCAGGTCGCCCGAGAGCCAGACGAGCGTGGCGCGCAGCACGCGCGCGTCCTCGGAGGCGGGGTTCAGGCGCAGCGCGCGGTCGGCCGCTTGCGCCGACTCGGCCCACTTCTTCTCGAGCCCCGCGCTGGCGGCCTCGGCCAGGTAGGTGGCGTGCAGCATCTCCAGGCCGGGCGCGCTCATGCCCTGGAAGGCCTCCGGGTCGCCGAGCTGCTCGAGCAGGGCGCGCAGGTTGGCCTCGTAGACCGGCTCGTGAGGCGCGCGCCGGTGGGCCTCCATCGCGTCCAGCAGGCCGCCCATGCCGCGCCCGGCCCGCACCCGCGCGACGCCGCGCAGGGCCAGCGCGGCGAGATCGTCGGGGTTGCCGTCCAGCGCCCCGGTGGCCAGGTCTTCGGCCTCCTCGTAGCGCTCCTCGGCCAGCGCTGCCTGGGCGGCGAGCAGCAGGTCCTCGGTGCCGGCGTCGCGGCCCACGGCCACCACCCGCGGCACGGCGGCCGTCATGGCGCCGCCGGAGGCCAGGGCGTCGAAGGCCGGATGGCGCACGTCGAGCAGTGCGCCGGCCGACAGGCGCGTGGAGGCCTCGCAGCCGCCCTCCAGCGTCACGATCCCGCCGTTCAGCTGATGTGCGACGTGGATCCCGGCGTAGGTCGCAGGCACGGCGGTGGGGGCGTGGGGGCGGTCGGCCGCGCGCTCGAGCAGCGGGTGGCTGGGCGCCAGGAAGCGCAGCACCTGGGCGGCGTAGACGGCGTCGAAGAGCCCGCGCAGCTCGGCGAACACGGGCAGGGCGCGCGCCACCTCCGCGTAGTGCTCGGTCAGGGAGCGCGCCACGCGAGCCGAGGCCGGCGAGGAGCGTCCGCGGCCGACGGCGAAGTCCTCGCGCATCTCCTCGGTGCGCACGGTGACCTGCGCGTCGAAGAGCGCCGCGGCGCCGTCGGCGGCTAGCAGCACGTCGCCGGGTCCGGGGGGCGCGGGGGTCAGCCAGTAGCGGTTGGAGAGCGAGGCTCCGCCGGTGTCGCCGTGCTCGGCGAGGGCCAGGGGCAGATCGACGAGCCCTTCGATCTGGACCGTGCCCGGCGCGCGGCCGATCAGCTTCTTCATGGCGTAGTCGGCCTCGAGCATCGCCTTGGCGAAGGTGCTGTCCTCCGCGATCCCGAAGATGCGCACCTTCTGCGCGCCCGCGGGGTTCTTGGGGTCGGGATCGAGGCTGCAGCCGGGCACGCGCCCCTCGCGCCAGACGTACTTGAGCGCCAGGCAGAGCGCCTCGAGAGGGATGGCGGGCTCGCCGGGCGTCGCGAGGCCCAGCAGCGTCACGTCGTCGCCCGCGCCCCCCGCGCCCCCCGCGCCTCCTGCCGAAAGGCCGCCGCCGACCGCCACGCCCACCAGGCGCGTGAGCCCGCCGCAGGTGCGCTTGGCGTCCGGGGTCGTGCCGGCTTCGGCCAGCAAGGCCTTGAGCGAGACCCGCAGGAGCGGCGCGGCGCGTCGCCGGGCGAGACGCGCGCCGCGAGCAGCGCCTGCTTCTTGGCGCGTGCGAAGTCGGAGAGAAGACGGGCGGCGCTCTCGCCGTCGGGGGCCGCCAGCAGCCGTGCCTCGAGCGCGGCCAGCTCCGGACCCTCGGCGGGGGCGCCGGGGGTGGCGAAGGCGCGGCGCAGCAGGGCCTCGTCCACCTCGATGCGCACGCCCTTGACGATCTTGTTGCCGCCGGGCTCGGGCGTGAGGCGCGGCGGGGGCGGAGGCGCCACCGCCGAGGGACGCAGCAAGAGGCCCGGACGCAGCACGTAGGGACGGTCGTCGATCGACTGCGGCTTGAGCTGGCCCTTCAAGATGCGGTCCACCTTGCCGTTGGGGCCGGGCAGCACGTGCAGGTCGGGCAGCGCGAGGCCGCCATCGAAGCCGGTGGAGGCCAGCACGCGCATGACCTCGGGCACGGTGCGCGCGTCGGCCTCCTGCGAGGACTTGGCCGCCTGCTGGAGGCCGCGCATGGACTGCGCGGGCGTGACCGCGGAGCGGCCCGCCTGGACGGTTCCGGGCGCCTCCGGCGTGGTCAGCACGATCGCGTCCATCAAGGGCGCCAGGCGGGCACGCAGTTGCGCCGAACGGCGCGCGTCCAGAGCGTCGAAGGTGCTGCGTGCGGCCTCGGCGCCCTCCTTGGGCGCGGCCGTGGGCAGGGGCCAGGGATCGGATGACGCAGGGCCAGGGACGACGGGTTCGTCGGAGGCGAGGGGGGCCGGGGGGGCCGCGACCACGAGCAGTCCGGCGAGCAGGAGCGTGAGCGAGCGCAGGCTCATCGGACCTCCTCCGCGTCGGCCGTCTGCTGGATCAGGCTCGTCACGAGCGCGTCCACGTCAGCGCCCTCCGGCTCCTTCGCGCCGTAGAGCCTGAGCACGCGGCGCGAGCCGCCCACCCAGCCCACGAGCGCCCAGCGCCGCGCGCCCTGCTCGCCCTCCAGGCTCAGCGAGAACCAGACAGGCAGCGGCGGTCCCTGCGACTCCGCCGCGTAGGTGAGGTAGACGCGCCGATGCCAGGCGAGGCCGTTCGTGCGCGGCGGGTTCGGGCAGGTGATCGCCTGCAGGTGCACGTGGCCTCGCGGTCCGCTCAGGCTCAGGCGCTCCTGGGTCTCGTGCGTGCCCTGCCCGAGGCCCGCGAGCGCGCGGCGCAGCGGCTCGACGTCCTCGCGCTCCTTGAGCAGCGGGTCCTCGAGCAGCTCGGCCACCAGGGGATAGCAGCCCTCGGCGAAGACGCAGCTGACCTGGCAGAGCAGACCGAGGGCGCGCTCGTCCTCCGTGGGCGCTCCCGTGAGCCACAGGCCACAGGCCTCGCGCCAGAGGAAGGAGATGTTGGCGCCGCGGTCGGTCCCCACCTCGTAGGGCAGGAGCAGCTGGTAGGCGGCCAAGAGGTCGCACACGATGCCCAGGTGCCAGGGAGCCGTCTGATGCGCGCGTTCGAGGGCGCGCGTGGCGTCGCGCAGGCGTCCGCGGGCCGAGGCGTCCTCGGGATCCTGCTGGGCACGCAGCGCCTCCTCCAGCAGGCGGGCGCCCGTCAGCCAGCGCGGCTCTACCTGCACCAGCTTGTCGACGATGCTGCGCGCCAGCTCGAGGCCGCCGTCGCCCATGCCCCCGCGCGTCTCGGCGATGCGCGAACCGTGCTCCTCTTCGGCGTACGCGCGGCGGCGGATGGTGAAGAGCTCGTCGAGCTCCGCGACCTGGTCGGCCGCGCGTGCGACGTCGTAGGCCTCGCGCACCACGCCCTCTTCCTCGCGGAGCAGTGTGAGCAGGGTCGCGTCGCCTGCGGCCGCCGCTTCTGCGTCGCTCCGTCGCCAGATGTGGAAGGCGGTCGAGCCCGAGTGGACCGAGCCGGCTCGCTCGAAGCTCCCTCCGGAGAGCCAGGGGGACTCGGACTCCTCGTCGGCGCCCAGGCTCGCTGCTCCGAGGCCGACCACCGCGAGCCAGGCGAGCGTTGCCGCCCGCGCCAGAGCAAGGAGAGTGCGCATGGGGCGGGATGCTACCCCGCCCCGCGCCGCCGCCGTGAGGCTCTACCAGCGCACGGCGAAGTCGAGGCTCTTGAGCAGCGCGACGAACGCCGCGTGGTCGCGCGTGGCGGCGGCGTCGTCGCCGAGCGTGCTCCAGGTGATCAGCAGCGTCATGTCGTCCACGCGCACGACGGCGGTGGAGGCGGTGGAGGCGCCCTCGAGGGTGGGGGCGTGCGAGAAGACGAAGCCCTTCTGGCCCGCCACCGCGAGAGGAACCTCCTCGGTCGCGCCGAGGCCGTCCTTGGTGTGGTTGCCGCGCTCTTTGTCGGCGTCGGCCAAGGCCGGGCTCGCGCGGTCGGCGAGCCGCTGGCGGATCTCGAGCCGCGCGTCGGGACGGCCTTCGCCGTTCAAGCGCTCCTCGACGTAGACCCACTCGCCCTTCAAGGTGAACATCGCCGGCGTGAGCGCGAAGCCCGCGGGCAGGTCGAAGGCGATCTGACGCACCGGGAAGCGGCCGGCGTCGGCGGACTCGAAGAGGTCGATGAGCTGCGCGCGGCGGCCCTTGGGGTTGACCTGGGGCGTGGGCTTGACCGAGAGCTGTTCGAGCACCTTGTCGAGGGTCGTGCCGCCCATCTTGGCGTCCAACGCGAGGTAGACCAGCTGCTCGGCGCCCGCGGGCTGGCCGGGCGGCACGAAGAGCAGGCACTCTCCAGCGAAGACCGAGTCGGGGCCGCCGTAGTCCTTCGGGCGCGAGCTGTAACGCTTCGTGCGCCAGCCCGCGACCTTCTTGCCGTCCACCTTGATGCTCGCCGGCGCCACCGCCACCGGGCCGCTGAAGAGCTCCCAGTCGACGGCGTCGTAGGCCTTGGCGAGCCCGACGGCGAAGTCGGAGGCGCCGTTCTGCGTCCGCTGTTCCAGCGTGAGGCCGTCCACCGCGGGCGAGAGCGGCACGCTCCCGAGGTAGAGCATCGACACGCTGCCACCGCGCTCGTTCATGTACTGCGCGATCAGGCCCCGCCCCGCCAGGCTCGTGGGCACCGGCAGGACGCGCGGGCACTGCACCCAGAACTGCGCCGGCAGGCCCACCACCAGGCTGCGCTCGTCGTCGAGCGGCACCGAAAGCGTCGTGGCCGCGTCGCGGATCGTGCTGCCCATCGGGTTCTGCTTGCCGCCGCCGCTGCCGCGCGCCGAGGCGGGACGGTCCGAGGCGAGGGCGCTCAGGGCCAGCAGCGCGAGGGCCACGAGCACGACGCGGCGGCGCGCGGTGCAGGGGACAGTGGGCGCATGGATCAAGGGGGACTCCTCCGGCGTGCGTGTCCATGCTCGCAGCGCGGCGCCGCCCCGTCGAGGGTCGCGAGTCCCGGTCACCGGGTTCCCGGTTGGCGCGGGGCGCGGGGCCGGGGGGCGCGGCGCGCAGGGCGCCGGGCAGCCGCGCGGGCCCGTCGAGGGGGTACGATGGGCAGATGCGCACCCCTGAGCAGCGTCCTACCGGCCTCTCGCGTCGCACGCTGCTGGGCGTCGCGGCCGCGGGTGCCGCGCTGTCGCGCGTGGGCGAGGCTGCGCCCGAGCCCGCGCCCGCGTCGCGGCGCATGCCGGTGGCTTTCGTCGGACACGGCTCGCCGATGACGGCGCTCGATTCCGTCAAGGGCGGCGAGTGGCAGCGCTGGGCGAGTGCCTGGGGCACGCCGAAGGCCATCCTGGTGGTGTCGGCCCACTGGGAGGCCGCGCCGGGCACGCTCGGGGCCGTGCGTACCCTTCCCTTGATCTACGACTTCAGCGGCTTCCCGCGTCCGCTCTACGCCGTCACCTACGCCGCGCCCGGCGCGCCCGCGCTGGCCGAGAGGGTCAAGGGGCTGCTCCAGCCGGTGGTGGGCAACGTGCGCCACGCGTTGGCGCGCGGGCTCGACCACGGCGCCTGGGTGCCGCTGGTGTGGATGGCGCGGGACGCCGCCGTGCCGGTCTTGCAGCTCTCGCTGCCCAGCCAGGACGGCCCGGCCCTGGTCAAGCTCGGCCAGGCCCTGGCGCCGCTGCGCGACGAAGGGGTCGTGATCCTGGCGAGCGGCAACCTGACCCACAACCTGGGGCGGGTGGACGGACGCGCGAACGCCGTCACGCCGGCCTGGGCCCGCGACCACGACGCCTGGCTGGCCGACGTGCTCCAGCGCCGCGACCTCGACGCGCTGGCCGACTTCCGCCGCCGCGCGCCGGCGCTGGAGATGAACCACCCCACGCTCGAGCACCTGACGCCGCTCTTCGTGGCGGCGGGCGCGGCCTCCAAGGCCTGGAGCGCGACCTCGTTTCCGCTCACCGGCTTCGAGGGCGGCAGCCTCTCGCGGCGCTGCGTCGAACTGACCTGAGCCTGCGTTAGGCGAGGCTCCTAAGCCAGGTCGAAGAGCAGGACCTCGGCGCCCCCCGCGCCCCCCGTGAGCACGAGCCGGCCCGCGTCGCTCGTCCAGGCGCCGTCGCCGGCCTTGAGCGCCTGCTGGTTCATGGTCAGGGCGCCCTGCGCCACCTGCAGCCAGACGTGGCGGCCGCGTGCGTTCTCGTGGGTGACGCGCTCGCCCGCGCGCAGCGTCGCGGCGTGCAGCACGTTGTCGGCGTGGATGCGGATGGAGCCCGCGCGTGCGTCGGGCGAGGCCACGACCTTGAGCGCGCCCTGGCGCTCGGCGACGGGGAAGACCTTCTCCTCGTAGCCGGGGCGGATGCCGTTCTTGCTGGGCAGCATCCAGATCTGGAGCAGGTGCACGCCCTCGGCCCGCGAGGGGTTGAACTCGCTGTGCTGGATGCCGGTGCCGGCGCTCATGCGCTGCACCTTGCCCGGCGTGATCACGCCGCCGTTGCCCAGGCTGTCCT
>JANOFW010000194.1:0-15122 GCA_031413835.1 Planctomycetia bacterium | reverse complement strand
ACTGGCTGCAGGCGGCTCTCCGGGCCGCTCTGGGGCGCGCCGCCGCCGGCGTGGCGGCCGACGACCTGGCCCCCGACGAGCTGGCCCCCGACGACTTGGCGCTCGGGATCGTCGCGCTCAGCGAAGACTACATGCTCAGTTACGGACGGTTGGCACCGGCGGAGACGGCGGCACGGGGTCGCGAGCTGGGCGACCTGGTGGCGCAGCTCACGGCGCTCCAGCGTCCCGAGGGCTCCTTCCGCGGCGGCCTCGAGGGCGTGGGCGCCGAGCGCCCCGGGCCCTCGCAGGCCACGGACCCGCTCTGGCCCCTGCTGGCGCTCGATGCCGTCAGCCACACGGGCCTGGCCCTGGGCTCCACGGAGGTCGGTGAGCGGCTGGCCCGTTGGTACCGCGGCCAGCCGCGCACCGTCGAGGGCTTGCCGGCCGACGCGGCGGGCCGTCCCGATCCGGTCCTCGCGGCGGCCGAGGTGCTTTCCTCGCGGCTTCCGGGCGAGGCGGCGCGCTTGGTTCGCGAGGGCCACGGCGTCGGCAGCCTGCCGAGCGCCGCCCGCCTGCTGGGGGACGCGCGCTTGCTGGGCGGTGCCGCGCGGATGCACGAAGCCGCGGTCGCGGATGCGTCGGCCGGCACGCTGGCCACGGCCCTGGCGCTCTACCGCGGCGACACCTCGGGCTTCCTGCGCTGGAACCGCGCCGCAACGGCGACGCTGCGGCGGCGTCTGGGCCCGAGCGGCGCCGTGCTGCGCGGCGACCCGATCGCCGATACCGCGCTCACGGTGCTCTCGCTGCAGGCGGCCTACCGCTTGTATTAGGGCGAACGTCCTGCGTCGGGACGCCGCGGCGGGAGAGCCGCGCCGCGCGTGCCGGAATCCGCTTCATTTGGCCTGCGGCTCGGCCGATTCGATGAGGTTGCGCGCAAGGGAACAGCGTGCCGCCGCGACCGCGAGGGGTGTCCACGGCTGGCTACGTTTGTCCGCCTCGGTGACGCACGTGGAGGTCAACCATGACCACCGTTGCAAAGCTGGATTGCCAGGAATCTGCTTCAGGCCTGCTCCCGGTGTGCGCGAACGCGCACGCCCCCGCCTTCGAGCGGGGAGCGCATCCGCACGCGCCCGATTCCCAGGGCCTGGCGGCGGCCCTGGACGGCCCCGGGGCCGATTCTGCGCCGGGGAGCCCCTGGCAGGCTGATCAGCCTGAGATCGGCACGGAGGTTGCGAGATCCATCTCCAGCCCCGAGCCCCGCTCGTCGCCGTCTCAGGCGCCAGAGGCCTGTGCGGAGGCGGCGGTGGTCGAGGGGGAGGGGCGCTGGGTGGGACCCTGCGCTCCGGAAAGGCCCGTCATGGAAATCCTCTTCCGCTGCATCGACGCAGGGCGCCGCTATTACGGCGTGCGTCTCAATGGCCAGGAGATCTTCGTGGGCACGCGCGCCGAGTGCGATCGCTTCCTGAAGATCCACAACGACAAGGTGTCGCTCGAGCAGGCCGAGGCGCGACGCACGCCCCGCGGTCGTCCCGCCCAGCTCCATGTCTACCGTACGGTCCGCGCCTAGCGCCGTACGGCACGCTGGACTGCCCCGTTGCTTGGCAAGCCGCGGCGAGCGCGGCTCGCGGCTCGGGCCACTGCGTCGTCCTGATGTAGGAAGACTACACGTCGTCCTCCTCATGGCCCTTCCGCACCCCAGCCAGCGCGCCGGACCGGAGTGAATGGCCGACTCCGGAGCGGCGCGTAGCAGACGAAAGCCCTGCGTGACAGTTCCCAAGCGATATGGAAGAGACGCACGGCAGGGGCACCCTACATCATAGCGAACAGGCGCCCCGGGTGCGGATCGCGAGATGACGATGGGTGCTTCACAGGATGGTGACACGTACGCCACTACTCTGGGGGCGTGAGTGCGTTGCGATCCGTCGTTGGCGCCACTTGGTCTTGGCGAGCCGTGCTCGTTGGGCGGGGGGTGGGCGCTGTCATGGCGCTCTGCTGTGGCGCGGCGCGAGCCGAGATCCCGCAGGTGGAGGGCCCGGCGCTCACGGCCCTGGCGGCGGGAGAGCTGGGCCGCTCCACGCACGTGGCCCTGGGCACGGTCACGAGCCTCAAGGACGTACGCGGGATGGCGATCGCGCACGTCGCCGTCGAGCGCTGGCTGCGAGGCGTCTTCGCCGCGCCCACGATCACCGTGATGGTGGGGGGGCCGCGCGCGGGGTTGGAGGCGAAGCGGCCCAGCCTGCCCCTGCTGGAGCGGCGCACCGGCGTGACCTACGTGCTCTTCCTGGTCCAACGGGAGGAGGGCGAGGCCTTCACTCTCGAGAACCGCCAGGTGATCGAAGGCCTCGAGGGGCTCGAGAGGGTGCGCGCCGTCGAGGCCCAGGTCGAGCTGGCCGCGATCCCCGACGTCGAGCTGCGTGCGCGCGGCGTCCTGCAGCACTTCCTCGCAGCGCTGGAGTCCAGAGGGGCTTGGACGCGCGCCAACGCGGCGCGCGAGCTGAACCACCTGGCCCTGGTGCGCCCCGAGGTGTTCAGCGAGAGCGCGCGCGCCCGTATCACGCGGGCTGCCGAGGGCCCTGCTTCACCCACGGTGCGCTCCTGGCTGAGCACTCTCGCGCGCCGGCTCGACGCCCTTCCGGCGCCGGCGCAGGGATCGCGCCCGACCGCCACCTTCGGGACGCCGCAGCCCACGCTGCTCGCGCCGCCGCTCGCGCCCGCGGCCGCTCCGACCGGCGGGGCCCCGATCCCGGATGCCGAGCAGACCCTGACGCGGCTCGACACGCAGCTTGAGGAGAGCGGCGCCGAGGCGCCGAGGGTGGCCCTGCAGCTGTTGCGGCGGCTGGCGGAGATCCGCCAGAGGGTCTTCGTGATCGACTGGCTGGCAGCGGCGGGGCACGCCGAGGCCCTGGGCGGACTGCGTGCCTTCTACGCCCAGGAGGAGGAACCCGACGTACGCGCGGCGGTGATCCGCGCCCACGGCCTGCTGGGCGGGGAGGCCGACGTCCCCTGGCTGCGCGAGCGTCTGGGCAATGCCCGGCTGGTCGAGACCGCTCTGCTCAGCCTGGCGCGCATCCGCACGCCGGCGGCACGCGCGGCCCTCGAGGCCTTCCGGGTGCAGCGCCTGGGTGGCGGGGAGGAAGACCAGGAGCTGGCGCGCAAGGTCGAGCACCTGCTCAGCCCGGCCTTCGAGGAGGCGGAGAGCGCTTCGGGGGGACGACCGACGGCCGAACCGCCTGCGGCCGGGCTCACGCCTCGCTGAGGGGCACCGGGTCGTCGGCGGCGTCGAAGGTCCCGCCGGCACGCCGGAGCCGCTCGTGGTCGGCCACCAGGGGCGTGGGGGGGCCCTCGGCGAAGACCTCGGCGATCACCTCGTAGAAGGCGGCGCGCGTCTCCAGGTGCTGGATGCGGTCGCGCAGGCGCTTGGCGCCCGGGAAGCCGGTGAGGTAGCTGCTGGCGAACTTGCGCATGTGCAGGACGGTGCGGTGCTCGCCCGCGCGCATGGCCGTCTCCTCGAAGTACTCCACCAGCACGGCGCGCCGCTCGGCCGGCGTGGGGGGCGCGGGCACGATCCCGAGCCGGATCGCCGCCGCCGTGGAGGCGAAGATCCACGGGTCGCGCAGGGCCGCGCGGCCGATCATCACGCCGTCCACCTCGGCCACGCGCAACATGTCGAGCGCATCCTGCGGGCCCATCACGTCGCCGTTGCCGATCACCGGGATCTTCACCGCGCGCTTGACGGCACGGATCGCCGCCAGGTCGGAGCGCCCGCTGTACTTCTGCTCCCGAGTGCGCCCGTGGACGGCCAGCGCGGTCGCGCCGGCCTGCTCGAGCACGCGGGCCGCCGTGATGGACTGCGAGGCGTCGTCCCAGCCCGTGCGCATCTTGACGGTGACCGGCAGCCCCGAGCGGCGCCGCACCTGCTCCACAGCCTCGGCGGCGATGTCAGGGTTCTTGAGCATGGCGGCGCCGGCGCAGCGATCGACGATCTTGCGCACGGGGCAGCCCATGTTGAGGTCGATGACGTCCGCGCCGCGTTCGGCCAGGCGCTCTGCCGCCTGACCCAGGACCTCGGGCTCGCCCCCCGCGATCTGGACCGAGGCCGGACGCTCCTCGGCGGACAGCTCGGCCAGGGCCCAGGTGCGCGGATGATCGCGCACCAGGCCCTCGGCCATGACCATCTCGGTGATCGTCAGGCCGCAGCCCAAGCGCTTGACGATGCGCCGGAAGGCGACGTTGGTGAAGCCCGCCATCGGCGCCAGCAGCAGCGGCGGGTCCACGACGATCGACCCCAGGGCCAGGGGACCCCGCAGGGGCACGGTCGCGGCGGGGAGGGGGTGGGGGGAGTCGTTCACGGGGCTGGGCATGCGCGCTGCGGCGTCGCGGTCCCGACGCCTAGACGTACAGTACCCCCCGCATGCGCCCGTTCGCCTTTCCCACTCTGCGGCCCCTGGCTCGCGGCCACCTCGGCCGCCGGACCTGGGCGCTGTGGATCTGCCTGGGGGCAGCAGGCCTGGCGGGCTGCGGCGAACGAGAGGGCGGCGCGTCCCAGCCCGTCGCCGCCGCGCCCGGCCCGAGCCAGCCCAAGCAGCGCTGGAAGGTCGAGCCGGCCCTGCCCCGCGAGCAGGCACGCTTCGCCCTGGCGCGGCTCTTGAACGGCCCCCTGCCGCAGGAGGTGCTGGCCGTGCCCGACCAGCACCAGCAGACTCTGCGGCTGGCCATGCTCGACCTCGTCGCCTTGCCCCTCGAGACGGCCGAGCTGCTCGAGGACGAAGCCCTGCTGCGGCGCGTCACCGGTCCCGAGGTGAGCGATCTCAATCCCTGGCACAACCTGCTCGAGGTGATTTCCACCCTGCCGAGTCCCGATGTCGAGCTGGTGCGGCGTTGGGTCGAACCCGTGCTCCTGCGCGACGTGCCTGCCCTCTCGTTGCGCGCGGTGGGATGCCTGGCGGCGACGCGCTCCGACGAGTTCGGAGACCTGGCCCTGCGCCTCCTCGAGCAGGGCGCCGACGACCGCATCCTCAGCCGGCAGGCGCTGCGGGTCCTGATGCGCATGCAGGCGCCCTGGCCGGCGCGCGGCCTGGCCCTGACCTACGCCCGCGGCTCGCCCTTCGCTTGGCTGGAGGCGGCCTCGGTGCTCGAGGTCGGTCTCGCGTCGGAGACGGCCGTCGCGCCGCTGCGCGTCTCCTCGGGCTCCGGCTCGCCCCGCGACCTGCTGGCGTGGTGGGCCCTGCTGGCCGAGCAGGCCGGTCCGCGCCCGCCGGGCGGCGCGCCCCGCGTGAGATCCCTGCCCTACACGGAGTGGCATGCGGCGGAGCTGGCGAGCGTCGGCAGGGCCGGTGTGCCTCGCGCGCCCTCGGCGCGCGAGGTGGACGAGCGGGGCTGGCTCTCCGTCAACCCCGAGGCGGGCGCCGAGCTCTCGCTGCTCGCCGTCTTCACCACCGGGCAGGAGCCGGCGGCCACGGCGCGCTGTGCGCTGGCCGCCCAGGGACACGCGCCCTTCGTGCACGCGGTGGAGGCCGATCGCGCGCATCCCGATCCCCTCCGCAAGGAGCGTGCGGCTCACTGCATGCTGGCGGGCGAGCGCGGCGTGCCCACGGCCCAGCTGATCGCGGAGACCGAGGCGTTCCTGGTCGGGTTGCGCCGGCCCGATGCGGCGCCACTCGACCTTGAGGGGGTGGCGCTCGCGCTGCGACGCCTGCCGCCCGCCGACGGGCCCGCCGCCACGGCCCTGCTCACGCGCGTGCTGCGCGAGGCCCGGCCCGTGGCCGACCTGCTGCTGCTGCTCGAAGGCGCCCATGACGCGCTGGCCGGGGCGCAAGACGGGGCCGACGAAGCCTGCGTGCTGGCACTGCTGGCAGCCCCGGCCGCGGAGGACCGGGGCCTGGGGCTGCATCTGGCCCAGCGCTCACGCAAGGGCCTCTACCTGGCCCCGCTGCTCCGGCTCGAGGAGAGCGCCAGCGTCGAGGGCCGCCGCGCCATGCGGCGCGCCTTGCAGTGGCTCGCCAGCGGCGGCGGTCTCGAGCCGGCGGTTCACCTGGACTACGTGCGGCGCTTCAGCCGCTGGCTCGATGAGGCGACCGACGCCGAGCTCACGCCCTGGGCCACGGGCCTGCTCGACCTGGGCGAGGCCGGCGTCGAGGCCCTGGTCGAACGCCTCCAGGGCGCCCGCGGTCGCCTCTTCGTGCAGGCGCTGCTTGAGTCCGCCTCGGTGCTGCCGCTCCCGGTGGCCGAGGCTCTGTGCGATCTGCTCGACGCCCGCAGGCCGGTGGAGGCGCGCCACGAGCTCTTGGTGACCCTCTGGCGCAGCGCCCCCGCGCAGGCGGCCAGCGCCCTGGCGGCCGCCAAGGGGAGGCTCGAGCCGGCAGACCGTCCGGCGGTGGACGTCGTGCTCGAGGTCGTGCGGCATCGGGCCGCGCGCTGAGCGTGGCGCGCGGCAGGCGTGCCGCGCGGTGAGCGTGTCGCGTCGCGCGCGCGGCTAGATCACCGGCGGCAGGACATGCCGCGCATAGATGTGATACGCGGTCAGCGCGCTGTAGCCCAGGAGAGCGATGCCGAGACAGACCCGGCCCAGGGGCCAGTTCTTGTGCAGGCACAAGAAACCCAGGGCCAGGAGGGTCATCGCAGTCTTGATCAGCACGAAGGGCTGATCGCCCAGGTCGAGGGCCGCGCGCATCAGGGGGTTGGCCTCCGTGGCGCCGCGCCGCAGGAGGTCGAGCGTGAACCAGGCGTCGAACAGCGAGAGGGCCAGCACGGCGGCGAAGGCGGCCACGATCCAGCCGCCGGGTCGATCGACGTAGACGTAGTCCTGCTCGCTCTCGCGACGTCCGAGGCGCCGCCGGCCCACGAAGAGGAAGCGCGAGAACATCGGCGTAGGCCGGGCGCGTCGGTCCGGGCCGCGCGGCGGCGTGGGCGGGTCGTCGGAGGGCGCCTCGTGCACGCGGGTGACCTTACCCGCCCCCCCGGCTAGGTCCGCTCCTTGGCCTGGGGCGGGCGCCTCAGGAGCCAGATCGCCAGGCCCGCGAAGAACAGCGGCACGCACAGGAACTGGCTGGCGGAGACCAGCCCGTCGATCAGCATGCCGCGGGCGTCGCTGTCGCCGCGCCAGATCTCGATCGTGGCGTGCCCGATCGCGTAGAGCATGAGGAAGACCCCCGTCACGCGCCCCGGGTGGAGCTTGCGGGCCGCCAGGGGCAGCAGCACGAGGAACAGCAGGAGGCCGTGCAGGCTGTGGTAGATCTGCGTCGGGTGCAGCGGCACGCCCAGCGGCTTGGCCTGGCTGCCGGACTCCAGGGGGAAGGACACGGCCCAAGCGAGGTCGGGGGCCTCCCGGCCGTAGTCCTCGCCGGAGAGGAAGGACGCCCAGCGGCCCACGAAGACCCCCAGGCAGGCGGCCAGGGAGAGCACGTCCATCAGGGCCCAGCCCTTGAGTTCCGCGTGGCGCGGCAGGTACCAGGCCAGCCACAGCAGCCCCGCCAGGATGCCGCCCATCAGGATCAGGCCGCCCTCCCAGATCTTGAACAGCGCCAGCGGTTCGCGCGTGACCTGCTCGTAGTGCGTCAGCCCGTAGAGCAGGCGCGCGCCCGCGATGCCCAGGAAGAGCAGGGCGAAGCAGACGTTGAAGACGCGCTCGCGATCGACGCCGAGCAGGCGGAACGCGCGTCGCCGCGCGTAGAACGACGCCACCAGGAACGCCAGCACGATGAGCGTGCCGAAGGCGTAGATCTTGACGGCGCCGAACGACCACAGGACCGGGTGCATGGACCTCTCCCTTCCGGTCCTGGAACAGGCCCGCGCCCGAGGACCGGCGACAGGACCGGTTACTTCGCCTCGCTGGCCAGCTGCTTCTCGTAGGTGGCGAGATCCATCAGATCGGCGCCCGCTCCGGGCTTGACCTTGAGCTTGAACAGCCAGCCCTTGCCGAAGGGGTCCTTGGCCAGCGGAGCCTGGTCGCCTGCCAGGCCCGTGTTGACCGCCGCGACGGTGCCGCCGAGCGGCGCGTAGACCTCCCCGACGGCCTTGACCGACTCGACCTCGGCGGCGACCTCGCCCGCCTTGAGGACCCGGCCGACGTCGGGCAGCGAGACGAACACGAGGTCGCCCAGGTGCTCGACGGCGAAGTCGGTGATGCCCAGGGTGGCCTGGTCGCCCTCGACCAGCACCCACTCGTGGGTCTTGGTGTAGCGCGCCTTCGGGGGACGGTTCGCCATGGCGGTTCGGTGCTCCTGATCGGGGGGTCGGGACGGGACGCCGCGAGGCCGGCTGCCCGGGCGGGCCTAGCGCGTGCGCTTGTAGAAGGGGGAGGGGACGACCTGGAAGGGGTAGCGCTTGCCGCGCACCTCGGCCTCGAGGGTGCTGCCCGGGGCCGCGGCCGAGGCCTCGACCAGGGCCCGGGCGATGGTGCGCTCGATCGTGGGGCTGACGCCGCCGCTGGTCACCACGCCCACCTTGCGGCCGGCCTGCCAGAGCTCGGTGTCGGCACGGGCCACCGGCCCGCCCTTGGCGGCCAGCGAGACGGCGCGGCGCGGGAAGCCCTTGACCTTGGCGGCGCGCAGGGCCGGGATGCCGACCGTGCCGGTCTTGTCGAGATCGAGGCCGAACTCGAGGTCGGCTTCCAGCGGGTGGATCGCGCGCGAGATCTCGCTGCCGTAGAGCGGCATGCCCGCCTCGAGACGCAGCAGGTCGCGCGCGCCCAGCCCGATGGGGGCGGCGCCCAGGTTCTTGCCCGAGGCGAGCAAGGCGTCCCAGACGCGACGCGCGTAGGCCTTGGCGAAGAACAGCTCGAAGCCGTCCTCGCCGGTGTAGCCGGTGCGCGCCAGCAGGCAGGGGACGCCCAGCACGAGCCCGTCGGCGAAGCCGTAGTACTTCACGGCCGAGAGGTCCACGCTGCACAGCGGCTGGAGCGTCATCTCGCTGTTGCGCCCCTGCAGCGCGATCATGGCCTGCGCGTCGCTGACATCCTTGACGTCGGCCTCGAAGCCCTCCTCTGCGGCGCGCGCCGCCACCCAGGGTCCGTCGTCGTCGCGCCCGCCGGCGTTGATCACGATGTGGACGATGTCCACCCCGCGGTAGACGAGGATGTCGTCGATGGGGTAGCCGCGCTCGTCGAGCAGGAAGCCGTACTTGGCCCGGCCCAGCCTGAGCTTGCCCAGGTTGGCGCTGAACACGCGCTCGACGAGGCGCTCCCGATCCTTGCCGCGGATCTCGAGGCGTCCCATGTGGCACAGGTCGAAGAGGCCCACCTGGCTGCGCACGCGGCGGGTCTCGTCGAGGATGCCCGCGTACTGCACGGGCATGTTCCAGCCGTGGAAATCCACCATCCGGGCGCCGGCAGCGACGTGCGCATCGGTGAGGGGGGTGCTGCGCATCGGGGCTCCGACGGGACGAGGAGGACGGGCCGTAGCGAGGTCGGGGGAACCTACCATCCCCGGCCGGAGAGCCGGAGTCGGGGAGGGTGCGGCGGGCACGGCGAGGGTGGCTACTTCCCGAGCTTCGCCACGGTGGAGCGGCCTCCGGTAGCCCAGGCGAGGTCCTCCATCAGCTGGCGGTCCGTGGCGCGCTCGCCGATCAGCACGGTGTCGAGGACCACGCGTCGGAAGCGGTTGGCGCGCACCCACTCCTCGAGCAGGCGCGCGGGGCGTGCGTAGCGCCCCCGGCTGGGCACGCCATCGCTCAGCAGCACGAGCGTGTCCACGTCGCCCTCGCAGGCCGCCAGGAGAGCCTCGTAGAAGGCTCCCCAGCCCTTGGCACTCTGCTGGCGCAGCCAGTCGCCCGCCTTCTTGCGGTTGGGCGCGCTCAGGGGCAGGGGGCTCCCGAAGGCCCGCGTGACCTGGGGCCTGGGGGGAAACCCGGAGGGGTAGCGGTAGACGAGCAGATCGAGCGCAGCCGACTCGGGCAGGGCGGCCAGTGTCTTCTCGAACTCGAGTCGTGCGGCGTCCAGCTTCGTCTCGGCGTTGCCCGACACGTCTCCGTCCACGCGCGCGGTCTTGGCCATCGACCCGGAGAGGTCGAAGACGAACACCAGGCGCTCCGAGCGCAGGGGGAGATCGAAGAAGACCGTGGTGCGCGTCTCGGCCTGCCCGCCGCCCAGCGCGACGTGACGCGTCTCGCTGCGGCGCAGGCGACCGAACCTGTCGGGCTCGGGGCGGGGCCCGGGGTCGAAGTCCGCGCCCTTCTGCGCCCACCAGGCACGCCAGAGGTCCGGATCGTCCGTCAGGTCCTGGGCCGTGAGCACGCGCAGCGCCTGGTGCGCGTCGCCGTGGAGGCGTCCGGGCTCCAGCGTCAGGCGCTCGATCAGCCCCAGCACGACGTTCCTGTGCCACAACCGGACGGCCGCTTCGATGGCGGCAGCGCGCACGCGCCAGGAGGGGTCCTTGAGGAGCGTGGAGAGCAGTTCCTCGCCCGCGCCCGGGAAGGGCAGCAAGGGGGTGCGCAGCTCGAGGGTCTCCGCCAGGGCCACGCGCGGCTCGGGGGCCTTGTCGGCGAGCACCTTGCCCAAGTCGGCCTGGGTCAGTCGTCGGGCCTGTTGCAGGCCGAGCAGCGCTCCGGCCCGCGCCAGCGGCTCCTTGTGCAGCAGGGCCTTGCGCAAGGCGGCCTCCGCCGCGTCGGGTGCGGCCGAAACCGTCTCCGCCGCGGCCAGCACGGCCGCGCCGTCGGCGTGGGTCAGGAGCGGCAGGAAGGCCTCGGGACACAGCGTGCCACCACGCGCGCCGCGGGCGCTGCGCGCCAGCGCCACGATCACGCTGGGATCCTCCTCGCGCGCCAGCACCGCGCGGAAGGCATCGGCCAGCTCCGCGCCCGCGTTCGACCCCAACGCCGTGGCCGCGGCGGCGCGCACGCGAGGATCCTTGTGCCCCAAGCCTGTCTTGGTCAGGAAGGTCTGCACCTCGGCCGCCTCGGGCCCGGCGAGCAGGGCGCTCCAGGCGCTCACCACGTGGTCGGCCAGGTGCTCGAAGGGATCGGCGACGAGCGCCAGCAGTCCCCGGGCACCCTCGACCTTGCCCAGCTCGCCCAGCCTGCGGATGGCATCCTCGCGCTCGTCCTGGGCGGAGGGATCGTGCGCGCTCTTCTCGAGCACCTCGAGCTCGGCCTCGACGCCCGCATCGCCCGCACGCGCTGCACCCGGAGCCAGGACGCTCAGCAGGACGGTGGAGATCCAGGCCTGTCGGGGGAAGCGCACGAGGGGAAGATACCGGGCAGCGAACGAACCTGCCTCAGGTGCCCAGCCAGCGACGTTCCTCGAGGCGGGAAGACAGAACTCGCGACGGTCCGGCCTGCAACAAGGAGGCGACCGGGGCGCTCCCGGATCGGCCCGGCCCCTACTTGCAGGGCTGGCAGGAGGCGACGGACTCGCAGGGCGAACCCTGGCGGTACTCGCGTCCCTCAACCAGGTCGCAGGGTACGTACCAGTCCCAGTTGTTGCAGCAGTCAGGCTGCCAGGTCCAGCAGCACTCGTGCTTGGGCGGGCAGCTCGAGCCGCAGCCGCTGATGCCGTCACAGCCGCCACCCGAGGACGCGCACCCGGCGGCCACGAAGGAAACGACGAGAGCGAACAGGACGAGTGCCTTGCGCATGGATCGAGGCCTCCGAGGCGTGTCTGGGGCGCCGGGGGCGCCTGGGTTCGAGGGCCCTTGTAACGGGGCCGTCCATGGATGTAGGTCGGCCCGATCAGGGACGAAGCGAAGCGCCTCGTCCATCGTGCCTGCCGTATCCACTATCGGCATCCTAACCGGCCGACTTGGGAACTTCAGCGGCGGACGGTCCGGCGTCGGCGGGGGCGGGCGCCCCCACGGGGAGGGGGGCCTCTACCGCGGGCGAGGGGGTGTCGGCCGGCGGGGGGAAGCAGGCCGGCGGGGGGAAGCAGGCCGGCGGCGGGCAGGGCGGGGAGTAGGCCGGCTGGGGGACAGGCCTGCACTTGGGCTTCCTGGGCTCGGGGCACCAGGGTTCCGGCGGGCAGGGCTCGAGCAGGCAGGGCTCTGGGCAGCCCAGCCGCGGGCCGGGCCAGCAGGGGGAATCGCACTCCTGGCCGCAGCAGGCCCAGGGCTTGGAGTTCGATGAGCAGGCGCCCAGGAGCCCGAGGGCCGGCAGCAGCGCGAGCAGGCGAAGGAGGGGACTGCTCATGCGGGCTCCATGGAAGCCGCCAGGGGAAAGCCCTGGGGGCGGGCCAGAGATCGTACCTGCTCGACATAGAGTTCAGCACGCTCGAAACCCGTAACCGTGATCAGGGCGCTCCCGGTGTCGTGGACCTCCTGCGTCAGGCGCAGCGCCTCCTCGGGCTCCTTCTGGAAGACCGTGATCAAGAGGCCGACCACGAACTCGAAGGTCGTCACCTCGTCGTTGTGCAGCAGCACCTTCCAGCGCGGAGCGAGCTCGGTGCGCTTCTCAGTGACGCTCCTGGGAGTGACGGTGGGGGGGCCGGGGGGCATGCCGCCGAGGATACGAGAATCGTGAGCAGCGGGTCAGCCCCGCTGCCCGCGCCTGCTGCGCACAGCTAGCGCAGGCTCCTGAGGAGCTGGCCCGCCTCCTCCTTCGCCGCCGCGAAGCGCTCCTCCCAGGTGCCGGCCAGCACCTCGTCGAGCGGGGGGCGCGCCTTGGCGGGCTCGCCCGCGGCGATCCAGGACTTGGCCTCCTCGAGCCGGCCCTCGGGCTCGATGGGGCGCACGCGCGTCACGTTGTGCCAGTGCGCCGCGGCGCGCACAGGAGTCTTGGCCTCGGCGGCGAGCCGTGCCAGCAGGCGGTAGCCGTCGGGTTCGAGCGGCCGCATCTCGACCGCGTTGGTGAAGGCGCGCTCGGCCTCCTCGGCTTCGCCGGCCTTGGCCAGGCGCCGACCCAGGTCCTCCCAGGCCGCGGCATTGCCGGGGTCGAAGACGACCAGCGCGTCGAGCGCGCGACGGGCCTCGTCGGGCTTGCCCGCCGCGTCGTAGAGCTCCACGAGCGCGCGCAGCACCACGACGTCGTCGGGTACCACGGCGCGCAGCGCCTCGAGGTGCCGGATCGCGTTCGCAGCGTCGTTGCGCTGGCGGAACACGCGGGCCAGGGCCTTGCGGATCACGGGCACCTCGGCGCCGGTCTTGGCCACCTGGGCTTCGAAACGCGTCGCGTAGCCGACCAGGTCCTTGGCCCGCAGCAGCACGCCCTCGGGCATGTCGCCGTCGTCGATGGGCCCGATCGTGCCCCGCTGGGGACTGCGATCGCCCACGGCGATCACGGCCGCCACCTCCACGGCCTCGTCGATGCGGTCCAGGCCCGCCAGAGCCAGCGCAAGGTGGCGGCGCCAGTTCATCCAGCTCTGGCGCCAGCCGCCCGCCTGCTCGGCTTGCGTGAGCGCGTCCCGGAGCCAGGCCGCTGCGGGGGCGTGGAGCCCCATCTCCTGAGCTGACTGGCCCACGTCGCCGAGCAGGCCCGCGTCGGGTGGCTTGGCGCCCGCTGCGTGCTCCAGGCCTCCGCGCAGCGCAGCCTCGGCATCCGCGGGCCGCCCGAGGCCCATGAACGCGCTGGCCCGCTGCTTGTGCAGCGCCAGGTTCTCGGGCGTCACCTTCAGCAGCCGGTCCACCAGGGCGAGCGCGGGCTCGAAACGCTTGGCCTCGAGCAGCAGCCAGAGCAGCGCCTGGCGCCCGCTGTCGTTCAAGTGGCCGCGCTCGTCGGCGGCCGTCAGGACCCCGATGGCCTCGGAGGGGCGGCCCATCACCCGCAGATGGTGGGCGCACGCCTGCTGGACGCCGGGTGCCGTCGGCGCGGCTTCTGCCGCAGCCAGGGCGGCCGCCAGCATGTCCGGGACGGCCGCGGCCCAGAAGTGGTTGTTGCCCGCGGCCCAGAACGCGGCCACCTGGTGGCTCTCGCGTGCCACGCGGGCGGTCAGCGCCTCCTTCACGCGCGCCAGCAGCCGCGGACCCACCTCGCCCAGCGGCTCGGCGCGCCCGCGTCGCTCGGCCAGCGCCCACTCGGTCTGGGTCCAGATGTCCTGGTCGAGGCGCGCGTACCAGGATGGCTCGACGTCCATGCGGTCGAGCACACAGGTCAGCGAGGCGCGCGGGCCTGCCAGCTTGTCGAGCACCCCGGCCTCGAACTCGACTCGCTCGGTCACCTGGTTGGGATAGCCCTTGAGGAGGGCAGGCAAGCGCTCCTTGGCGAAGCGCACGCGCTCGGCGGCGACGTCGCCGCCTTCGCGGCGCTCGTGCGCGGCCCTGGCCAGCGCCGCGTGGCTCTGGTGGAACTGCTCCCCCTGGGTCGGAAGCACGCTCCAGGCCGTCTCGACGCGCTTGAGGGCCTCGCGATAGAGCGCCTCGCCGCGGCCGATGCGGAAGGCGCCGCCCTTGGCCAGGCCCTGGGCCCACAACGCGGCCAGCCGCGCGGACCACTGTTCGCGCTCCACGGTCGAGCCTGCTTCCTTCTGTGCGTTCTCCACCAGCGCCTCGGCCTGCTGGAACATCCCGCGTTCTGCCGTCCAGGTGATGCGCAGGTCCAAGGTGGCCTTGAGCTCGGCCTGTGCGCGTGGATCGGTCTGAACCCGGCCCTCGGTGAACGCAGAGGCCAGCAGATCCAGGGCGGCGTCCAGCCGCTTCTCGGCCCAGTGGACGCCCGCGAGCACCCGCGCCACGTAGAGACGATCTCCACTGGGCGCGTCAGCCACGCCCATCAACACGCCCAGCTGGCGCAGCCGCTCGGCCGAGAGCGCCGGGTCCTGCGTGGCGGTGAGCTGGCCCAGGTAGCCGGCCAGGTGGCGCATCTCGCCATGCTCGAGCTCGGTGGCGGCGCTCTTCAGGGCCTCCACGGCCCGGCTCGCGTGGCGCGGGTCCTTCAGGAGCACGATCGCCGCGCGCGACTCGATGCGCGCGGTCAGGAGGGCCAGCCCGCGCTTGTCGAGCAGGCTGGTCGCGCGCGCGCGGGCCGTGGTCGTGGCCTCGCGCAGGAGGTCCAAGGCCGCCTCCTCGTGCACGCCGTCGATCTGCTGGCCTGCCTGCTGCAGGTAGCCGTACACGCTCTGCGCGCTGTGTCCGACCACGCCCTCGGCCAGGGCAGCGAGGATGCGGTGGTCCTTGGTGGACTGGTAGAGGTTCTGGACCACCCACAGGTGGTTCTGCGGGTAGGCCGACTTGCGCAGCAGGGCCGAGAGGGCCGGGTAGACCTCGGGCGGCAGATCGCCCGGAACG
>JANOFW010000193.1:0-6449 GCA_031413835.1 Planctomycetia bacterium | reverse complement strand
CCGTGGCCGACGAGGCCGAGATCGTGGCCGCGATGAAGGCGTCCGACAAGGTGCTCTGGGTGGACATCGAACGGCCCGACGGCGCCGACCTGCGGCTGCTCGAAGAGGGCTTCGGCTTCCACCCGCTCTCGGTGCGCGACGTGGCCGAGGCGCACAGCGCCCCCAAGCTCGACGAGTACGACGGCTACGTCTTCCAGATCGTGATGGTGCCCAAGGGCTGCACGGAAGGCCGCGTCGAGATGATCGAGCTCTCGATGTACTACCTGCAGGGCACCTTCGTCACCGTGCGCGACGAGCCCTGGCCGACGATCGACGCGCTCTGGGACGCCGTGATGCGCGACCCGGTCCGCGAGCTGGGCAAGGGCGCGCAGACCGTCTACCACAACGTGGTGGACCGGGCCGTGCAAGCCTACGATCCCGTGCTCAACTTCGTCGAGGAGGAGATCGACGACCTCGAGCGCGAGGTGCTCAACGTGGAAGACGGCGTAGACAGCCTGGGGACCATCTTCCGCCTGCGCCGCACGGTGCGCCGCCTGATGACCCTGGTGCGCGCCCAGCAGGAGAGCGTCATGCGCCTGGCCGTCGGACACGTGAAGTCGCTGCGCAAGGAGACCTGCTACCTCTTCCGCGACGTGGCCGACCACCTGACCCTTTACCACGGCACGCTCGACGACCACCGCGAGACGCTGGCCGGCCTGCGCGACACCTACATCGGCGTGGCCTCGAACCGCCTCAACGAAGTCATGAAGACGCTCACGGTCTTCAGCGCCCTGCTCCTGCCCCTCACCTTCCTGACCGGCCTGTGGGGCATGAACTTCAAGGAGCTGCCCTTCGCCCAGCACGGCCAGGGCTTCTGGATCTTCCTGGCGATCTGCGCCACGGTGATCGGCGGCCTGCTCTGGCTCATGGCCCGTGCGGGTTGGCTCAAACGCGTCCCCTAGTGTGCGTCAGCAGTGCCCTTGCGGTCGCGTGCGGCGCGCTGGGCTGGGGGCGCTCAGGGCCCTTCGTCGTCCTCATGGCCGCAGAGGCCACGTCGTCCTCCTCATGGCCCTTCTGCACCCCAGCCAGCGTGCCGGTACGTTGCGAATCGGTGTCGCCGGAGCTGCACCGGGCGGGCGCTTCATCTGCGTGACGCCCCCCAGGAACTCCGGGCGGACGCCACGGGCCGCGTGAGACGCACGCTGCTGATCACGGGGGCCACCGACGGGATCGGGCTGGCGCTGGCGCGGCTCTACGACACGCGCGGCGAGCGCTTGGTGCTGACCGGCCGGCGCGCGCGGAGCACGCCGGCGGACCCGCTCTTCGGGCGCCACCTCTACGTCGAGGCCGACCTATCGCGCCCGCTCGAGGCCTCGGGGGCGCTGGGGGCGGCGCTGGCAGAGGCCGGCATCGAGCGCCTGGACGTGCTGGTGCACAACGCCGCCGTCGGCTCCTTCGGACCGCTCGAGCAGGAGGCGCCCGCGCGCGCCGACCTGCAGCTGGTGGTGGACCTCGAGGCCCCCATCGTGCTGACGCACGCGTTGCTCCCGCGCCTGCTGGCCGCGCGCGGACGCCTGGTCTTCGTCAGCAGCGTGGCGGCGCAGATGGCCTGCCCCGACTTCGCCGTCTACGCGGCCGCAAAGCGCGCGCTGGAGGGCTTCGCCCGCGCGCTGCGCGTGGAGCTCCTCGGCCGGGCCAGCGTGCTCGTGGTCGCGCCCGGCGCCACGCGCACAGGCATCCACGTGAAGTCGGGCGCGGCGGCCGAGGAGGTCGCGCGCGTCTCGAAGCGCTGGCCCTCGGCCGAGCAGGTCGCCGGAGCGCTCGCCCGCGCCATCGACGGCCGGGCCCGCTCCCGCACCCTGGGCCTGGGCAACAAGATCGGCGGATGGCTCGGCCGCCACGCATCGAACCTGGCCGATCGCCTGCTGGGTCGCGTGCATCCGACTGCCTTGGCGCCCGCCCCCCCGGCCCCCCGAGAACGGCCCCGACGCGCGCTGATCACCGGCGCCGCCGACGGCATCGGCCGTGCGCTCGCCGAACGGCTCCTGGCCGACGGCGTGGAGGTGGTGGGAGTGGACCTGGACGGCGTGCGCGCGGCCACGCTCCCCGCCGTGCGCTGGCACCTCGCCGACCTCTCGGATCCGCCGGCGCTCGCACGCCTGTGCGCCGGGCTGTGCGCCGAGGAGCCCTTCGACCTCGTGATCCACAACGCGGGCATCTCCTGCGTGGGCCGCTTCGAAGCGAGCGACCTCGACCTGCAGCGCCGCGTGCTGGCCGTGAACCTGCGCGCGCCGCTGCTGCTCACCCCGGCCCTGCTGCGCGCCGGCCGCCTGCGCGCGGGCGGCTCGCTGGCCTTCCTCTCCTCGCTCTCGCACCAGCTGGGCTATCCCGGGGCCTCGGTCTACGCGGCGACGAAGGACGGCCTGGCCTCCTATGCCCGCAGCGCACGCGCCGCGCTGCGCGCACGGGGCCTCCACGTGCTGACGGTGTTCCCCGGCCCGGTGCGCACCGCCCACGCGCGCCGCTACGCCCCCCCCGGCTCCGACGAGGCCCGCCGCCTGCCCCCCGAGCGCCTGGCCGAGGCCATCCTCGCCGCCGTCGCCCGCCGTCGAGCGCGTCTTGTGCCGGGCCTCGCCAACAAGCTCGCCGCCGGGCTGCTCGGCGGCTGGCTCCCCGGCCTTTGCGACCGCCTCATGCGCCGGGTGATCCTCGACCGGCTGCCGTAGGGCTGTGAGGCAGCGAGATTCGAAAGCTGCACCCCGCTCCCGGTGTGGACCTGAGCTCGATGCGCCCGCCCTGTGCCTCGACGGCCCAACGTGCGATGGCCAGACCCAGGCCCGCCCCGGTGCCGCTGCGCGCGGGATCGACGCGGTAGAAGCGCTCGAAGACATGCGCCTGATGCTCGGGAGCGATCCCCGGCCCCTCGTCCACGACGTCGATCCAATTCTGAACGGGGTCTGATCCCACTTCGACGTACACCCGCGAACCGTCGGGCGCGTGCTTGAGGGCGTTGTCCACCAGATTCGTGAGCGCCTGCCGCAGGAGCGCTGCGTCGGCGAAGACGTAGGCGGGTGAGCGTTCCCAGACCTCAATCCTCACGCACCGCTCCTCGCCCAGGATGGCGAGTCGGTCCTTGACGTCGTAGGCGATGTCTACGAGGCTGACCATGTCGGCTCGGTCGGGGATCGCTTGCGCCTCGCCACGGCTCAAGGTCAACAGCCCCTCGACCAGCTTCGTCAGCCGCTCGGTCTCCTCGAGCATGCTGCCGATGACCTCGCGCAGGGCCTCGGGGCTGCGCCCCTCCCGCAGACCCACCTCGCCCACGCTGCGCATGGCGGTGAGCGGCGTGCGCAGCTCGTGCGAAGCGTCGGCGGTGAAGCGCTTGAGCCGCTCGAAGGCCTGCTCGAGGCGCGCGAAGGTGTCGTTGAAAACGGATGCCAGCCGGCCGAGCTCGTCGCCCGGATTCGCCACGGGCAAGCGCTCGGAGAGCCTCTCGGCGCTGATCGCCCGCGCCTGCTCGGTCATGGCCGCCACGGGAGCGAGCGCGCGAGCGGCAAACCAGCGTCCGACGAAGAACGCCAGCAGGACCGCCGGCACGAGGCTGGCGGCAAGCAGCCACAGCAGGTCCGCGAGCGCCCGCTCCACCGGCCCGCGCGACCGGCCCACGCGAATGGTGTAGGTCGTCGATCCCTTGGCGTAGTCACGCTGGTAGACGGCTGCATCCGGATCGGCCCCCGACGCCGCCTCGGGCCGACGCAGCAGGACCTGCCCAGCGGCGTCGGCGATCTCCGCCCAGGGCGCCTCCCCTGGATCGTCGTCCAGCGCGAGGACGGCGAGCCATCTCGGGCTCCCGTCGGGTCCTGCCTCGAAGCCGTGTTCCGCTGCCTCGAAGTCCTCGTGCAGGCGCGCCGCGAGCTGCTCGAGCATGGCGGAGCGCGTCACCAGGTACACGCCCCCACCGTAGAGCAGCACCAGGACGCCGACGGCGACCGCGAACTGGAACGCGAGCCGCGTCCGGACGCTCAGGGAGCGGATCGAGCTCACCGCGGGGCCTCGCGCAGCACGAAACCCACGCCGCGCACGGTGTGCAACAGGGGAGCGAGACCGGGCAGGTCCAGCTTGCGACGCAAGCGTCCCATCTGGACATCGATCACGTTGTCGAGCGGGGTCGCGCGCACGCTCTCCTTCCAGACGTCCTGCGCCAGCATCTGGCGCGAGACCACCTGGCCCGCGTTCTCCAGCAGGTAGCGCAGCAGCTGGTGCTCCTGGGCCGTCAGGTCGAGCTCGTGCGACCCGCGCGTCACGCGCCGCGAGAGCAGATCCAGCTCCAGATCGGCCAGCTGCAGCCGCAGCTCGGGAGCCGCCGCCCCTCGCCGCAGCAACGCCCGCAAGCGGGCCAGGAGCTCGGCGAAGGCGAAGGGCTTGACGAGGTAGTCGTCCGCTCCCGCCTCGAGCCCGCGCACCCGGTCTTCCACGGCGTCACGCGCGGTCAGCATCAGCACGGGCGTGGTGCGCTTGCCAGCGCGCAGGGCCTCCAGGATCTCGAGCCCGCTGCGGCCCGGCAGCATCCAGTCCAGGATCAGGACGTCGAAGGTGCCGCGCGCCAGCCGGAAGAAGCCGTCCTCGCCCGAGGCGGCCACCTCGACCTCGTAACCCTCGGCACCGAGCCCGTGCGCGATGGCCCGGGCGAGCTTCGGCTCGTCTTCCACCAGCAGCACGCGCACGCACGACCCTCCCGGGGAGTGCCCAGGGTCACCGCCCGGGCACCTGGGGTCCAGGGGGCTGCTGCGAAGCGGCCAGCCCGGCCCGGAGCGCGTCCTCGCAGCGCTCCTGGAAGTCCGCGCGATCCGTGGCCGCCTCCCAGGCAACGACCCCCTCGCGATCCAGCAGGAAGACCACCGGATAGCCGACGGGACCGGGCTCGAGGGCCTCGATGTAGCGATCGAGCACGTCGAGCATCACGGGGTGCGTGGTCTTGCTCTTCCGCACGTGCTCGGGCAGGCCCTCGAGCGCAATCTCTTGCTTCCACGACACCTTGTCGCGGTAGAGAGTCAGCACCTTGAGCCCCAGGGGGCCGTATCTGCGCGCCCAGGCCGACACGACCCCAGGTCCCGGGCCGCACTCGAGCTCGCAGTTGTAGTTCGTGAGCACGACGAGCACAGGACTCCCCTTCCAGCCCGCCAGCGTGGGCGGGACCTCCACGTTGAGCCAGCGGGCGCCCTGGACGTCGAGCTCGGGCAGGCGCTTGCCGAGCCAGCGCCGCGCGGCCTCCTCCCGCGCCCTGACGTACTCGGGCGGACGCAGCTCCAGCACGTGCCCGCTGGCGAAGTCCTGCGACACCTCCCAGGGAGCCCCCTCGATCGAAGCGCGCCCAGCGAAGTAGGGCTTGCCCGCGACCAGGCTGGGCCGGATCGACAGCGGCACGCCGGGCAGGCTGCCCTTGGCGGGGCGCTGGGCGCACGCCAGCTGCGCCAGCACGTGGCCCAGCGTGGTCTGCGTCTGTGCCAGGAGGGTCTGGCAGCGCGCCGCGCGCGCCACGTCCAGGCTGTCGGTGAGGGGCTTACGCCACGGGGCCCAACACTCCTCGTTCACCCAGCCGGTGAGCCGCTCGAAGTCCGTCACCTCGCCGGCCGAGCCGACCGTCGTCACGTGGATGCTCAGCACATCCGCCTCGTCCAGCTCGAAGACGGCATCGAGGGCGAGCCGGCCAGATGCAATGGCCTGCTCGACGGCCGCGAGCAGCGCACAGGGACTGCTCACCACCCGCGCGCACAAGACTCGATCGCGCACCTCGGCGGCGGAGAGCCCCGGATCGGCGGACGACGGTCCTACCAGTGTCACGAGGGCCGCGAGGATCACGAGGAGCCGGCTGGAGAGACGCGAGCTCGTCATGAGCACCTCCTGCGCGTGCGAAGCGCGCGGACGAAGACTACGCGCAAGGCTCCTCGTCCTTCCTGACGTCACTCTGACATCGAAGTCAGGGGCAGGCGCAGCCTCGCGGGCGTACACAAGACGCACTCACCAGGAGATCCACATGGAAGCAACCCGCCTGACCCGCCGCGCCGCCCTGGGCGCCGCGACCTTTGCCGGCGCCGCCGCCACCGCCGCCAGCTGGCTCGGATCGCTGCGCACCCTGCGCGCCGAGGATCCCCGCCCCGCCACGCCGGACTCCGCCTTGCGCACGGGCAGCCTCGTGCCGCTCGGCTACGAGGCGCTGCCCGGCTTCCTCTCGAAGGAGCAGGTGGGTCTGCACCACGCCAAGCACTACGGCGGCGCGCTCAAGGCCCTGACCGACATCGAAGGCCGGGTCTACTCCACCGAGGGCGTGAGCGACCGGGCCGCGCGGCGCGAGCTCGGCCGGGCGCAGTCCGAGAAGGCCAACTCCGTGCTGCTCCACGAGCTCTACTTCGCCGGCATGGCTCCCGCGAGCGGGGCCCCGGGCGACGACGTCCGCACGGCCCTGACGGCAC